>NZ_JBHVPD010000030.1:0-26936 GCF_042887525.1 Kitasatospora sp. NPDC057936 | reverse complement strand
TGCTGTTGTTGCGGGTTTTGGTGGGCGGGGCGGTTGAAGGCGGGGGACCGTGACCGGGGGGGCGCGCGCCGGCCCGGGGGCTCGCCCCGTGGATTCGCGCCCTGGGGCGCACGACCCCGGGCAGTGTGTTCAGTTCGCGGCAGCCGGCGCGCTGAAGGAACGTTCCAGCGGACGCAGGGCCCGCAACACGATCAGCAGCGGAACGACCCCGAAGATTCCGAACGACATGTCGACGAATCGCCACGCGACGGGGATCCCGCGCAGCGGGCCGCAGATGAGCGCGAGGGGGATCACGGCCCCGCAGGCGAGCACGGCCCAGCGGATGACCCAGATGTTGCGGACCGGGTCCTTGAGCGGGCCCCAGAACGCGGCGGCGATCACCAGGTGGGCGAAGGCGAGCCAGTCGGTGCCGTAGGCGAGGAAGGGGAAGCGGTCGTTGGTCTCGGCGACACCGTCGCGGACGCGTTCGAGCCAGGCCATGGCGGCGGGGAAGTGGTCGGACACCGGGGCGGCGGGGCCGGCGGCGAAGTCGGCCAGCCAGCGGGTCTCGGTCTCCAGGGGGAAGGCGGTCAGGCCGCTCAGGACGAGGCCGACCAGGAAGAGCCAGAGCCAGCGCCGTACGCGGCGCAGAGTGGCGGCGGTGTCGTTGTCCACGGGGCGAACCTCCAGGCCGAGGGGCGGGTGGAACCTTTCCCACCTGCGCGGGACCGACTCTAGACCTTTGGTTTGAACGTGTTCAACTCCACCTCGGGGGCGGGCGCGGGCGGGTGGCGGCGAACAGCTGACAGATAACAGATTTCAAACTCTGTCATCTGTCAGCTGTCGGCTGTTCGCCGCCCCGCGGGACCTACGCGGTGTACGTGAACGCCACCGCCGCACTGGTGCCGCCCGCCGTGGTCACCGTGACGTCCACCGGGCCCGTCCCGGCGGCCGGCGGGGTGGTCACCGAACAGAACTTCGACCCGCACGAGGCGTGCGTCCCGGGCACCCCGCCGAAGGCCACCGTCCCGTACGTCAGGTTCTCGCCGACGATGTACGTGCTCGTACCGCCCGCCACCGGCCCGCTGGTGGTCGTCACCAGGGACACGACGGGCGCGGGCGGGGCCGGCGGCGGGTCGCCGGTGTAGTCGAACGTGCCGGCCGCCGTCGTCGTCCCGCCCGGCGTGACCACGGACACGGGCGCGCTGCCCGAGCCGCCAGGGGTGGTCACCGTGCAGGCGGTGTCGGTGCAGGTGCCGGCCGCGGGGGTGCCGCCGATCAGCACCATTCCGTGGGCCAGGTTGCTGCCGCTGACCGTGATGGCCGTGCCGCCGGCGCCGGGGCCGGTGGTGGTGTCCAGGCCGGTGACGGCGGGGGCCGGCTGGACGATCGGCGCCGGGGTGCTCCCGTCCAGCGTCACGACCGAGACGTGGCCAGTCGGATTGGTGTCGTTGGGGTTGGAGACCGTCGCGACGATCGGGCCGGTCGGCTGCTCGGTGCCGGTGCGGTAGATCTTCAGCTTCATGAAGTCGGACCGTCCGGGCTGCCGGTTGCCGGTGAAGACGGCCTCCAGGTGCCGGCCGTCGGGCGAGAGGGTCTCGGTGAAGGTGTAGTCGTACGGCGTGGAGTACATCATCGCGATGTCGGGGGTGGTGAGCCCCGGAGGCAGGTCGAGGGTGAGGTGGGTGGGGCCGGTGACGTCCTCCGTGCCGGCGGAGACCCAGCTGACCGAGAACGCGCCCGGCCCGGGCGGGTTCGTGCTCGGCAGGGTGCCGTACGCGGCCACGGTCACGTGCGGACCCTGGACGGCGGGGGCGTCGGCGGGCGAGGCGGTGGAGGCGGTGGAGGCCGCGGCGCCGGTGGCGGCGGCTGCGAGGGTGGTCACGGACAGCGCGGCGGCGAGGCCCGCTTTGGCCAGTCGAGTGATCATGTGCCGATCATCACGGAAGCGGCGCACCGCCTTCACGGCTTTTCCGAATTCCTGTTCGGAATTGGCGTGATCCCGTCGAAACCGGGTTCTGAATTCACCCCCGACACGCACCCGCACCCGTTGCGCACCGGTCGCGCAGCCGTGCCGCAGCCCGCCCGCAAGGCCCGTTTCGGTCGATGTCGGTGCGAACCTCTAATCTTGTCCACCGTGACCGCCATCGCAGACCCGCCCACCGAGCCCGGCCTCCGGCCCGCCGCCGGCACCGGCGTGCCCGCGCCGCGCCCCGCGCCCGGCCCCGCCGCCGACGAGGGCCTCGCCCGCCGGCTCAAGGCGCTGGCCTGCACCGCCCCGCTGCACGACCTGGACAACCGCAAGGTCAACCTGGCCGGCGAGTACGGCGGCTACGCGATGGCCGAGGTCGGCCTGGCGGCGATCGACCTGGTCACCCTCCACATGGACTTCGACACCGGCGCCGACCGCGACATAGTGCTCGCCCGGCTGCTGCCCCGGGTCGCCGCGCAGGCCGCCGGCCGTCCCGGCGCCGAGCACGAGCGGGTCGCCCGCTGGGTGCTGGAGTCGCTGATCAACGTCGGCAGCGTCGACCGCGGCTTCCGCGCCGTCTACGGCACCTTCGGCGCGGACGGCGAGTACGTCCGCCGCGACTACGACTTCAAGCTGATCGAGGAGGTCCCGGGCCCCGACGGCGGCGTCTACCTGCGCACCACCGACGAGGCGGTCAACGTCCTGGTCGGCGCGCTGGACACGGACGTCACCTCGGCCCAGATCGCCGCCGAGGTCAAGCTGGAGGTGCTGATCCGCCGCGGCCGCCTGGCCGACGCCCAGCTCGCCGCCGAGCAGGCCCGCTACCGCACCGTCCAGTACGCCGAGACGCTGCGCCGCGCCCTGGAGGCGACCCGGCGCAACGTCCGCGCCGTCGACTGGATGCGCACCATCCCCGACCTCATCGACGAGGCGCTGGACCACATCGCCGACCGCTACCGGCACGAGAACGCGATTCTCACCAACATCCGCAAGGCCCGCGACGAGGCCGAGGAGCCCGAGCACAAGCGCCGCGCCGCCGAGCTCGTCGACATCGTCAAGGACTGCATCCGCCGCCACACCCAGCTGCAGACCCGCCTGCTGGAGGCCGGCCCGCTGTTCCGCGCCGAGCAGGACCGGCAGGCCTTCGCCACCCCCGGCGTCCGCAGTGGCATCGACCTGTACGGGCAGCTGCTCGCCCCCGTGCTGCGGCTGCCGGTGGAGCAGGCCGTCCGCCCCACCGGCGCGTTCTTCGCCCGGGGCGCCGGGCTGCGCGTCCCGAGCTCCGTGCGCGTCGCCGACCTGGTCGACCTGCTGCTCACCCCGCCGGTCGAGCGCGAGCACCTCGGCGCCGAGCTGCCCGACCCGGACCTCGTCGCCACCCCGGACGACAGCCGCTTCTCCGAGGCGCAGCTGGAGGCGGCGCTGGAGCTGCTGGACCTGCCGGCCGACGCGCCCCGCCGGCTCTCCGGCCTGCTCGCCGAGGCGCGCGAGCAGGATCCCGAACTCCCGTACCTGGTGGCCCTGCTCGCGGTGCACGCGGCGAGCCCGCCGGTCGGTACGGCCTACCGGCAGGGCGAGGAGCGGCTGTTGTTCGCGGTGGACGACGGCACCCCGCTGCGGGACCGGGAGTTCGGCGGCGCCGACCTGATCGTCGGCAGCGCCCTCCTGGACGCGGTCGGCATGGCCGCCGACCGCAAGGACGCCGGCTGACCGGCCCGCCGATGCACCGCCGGACCCCGCACCGCACCACCCGCCCGATCGCCCGCCCGACCACCCGAACCGCCAGCAGCAACAGCCCCGAGGAGTACCGCCCGTGACGACCCACCACGACACGTCCTGGGCGCCCGAGACCGAGCCCGCGGCCCCCGCGCCGATCACCCCGGCCGACGTGGCCGACGCCGCCCGGCTGGTCTCCTTCGGCCTCCAGGCCAAGCTGCTCCCCGCCCGCGACGCCGAGTACGCCGAGCTCGTGCGCCGCCACCGCGAGGACCCGCCGTTCGCGCGCCTCGC
The DNA here is from genome assembly GCF_042887525.1 of Kitasatospora sp. NPDC057936. NCBI lineage: Bacteria > Bacillati > Actinomycetota > Actinomycetes > Kitasatosporales > Streptomycetaceae > Kitasatospora > Kitasatospora sp. NPDC057936. The sequence continues at coordinate 22,975 of NZ_JBHVPD010000030.1, read as the reverse complement.
CGACGCGATCGCCACCGGCATGGGCCTGGTGGTGCTGGAGGTCTCGCCGCGCGCGGGCATGGCCGTGGCCGCCGCCGAGGACTCGGTCTTCGCCGTCCGCATGGGCGACTACTCGCGCCGCGCCGCGTCCGAGTCGACGGACCGCTTCCTGCACGGCCTCGCGCACCTGGCCGTCGCCGCGATGGCCTTCCCCCGCCCCGAGGACCTCGCCGACGACGGCTACCTCGGCCGGATCACCGTCAACGGCGTCGACTCCTTCGTGCGCCAGGCCTGCCGCCGTCTGGAGGAGCAGGCCGACGCCGAGGGCGCGAACACCGACCCGCAGAGCGACGCTCCCGGCCTGGAGGCCGCCTGGCGGGTGTGGGCCCGGCGCACCGCCACCGGCGCCACCAAGGACGCCCGCAGGCTCTCCGGCTCCACCATCGGCATCGTCGCCAAGGCCGTGGTGTTCCTGGTCGACTCGGGCTTCCTGCAGAAGGTCTCGGACGACGCCGGCGGCACCTACCGCACCACCGCCCGCTACCAGCTGCAGGTCCGGGACCTGGCGGGCACGGCCGCGATGGCCGAGCTGCTCGACCTCGGTGTCGTCCCGGTCTCGGACGGCACCGCGAGCCTGCTGCCGCCGGACACCGCCGACGAACTGGTGGCGGACGCCGGCCTCCCGTTCCACTCCCTCTGAGCACGAGCCCGGCAGCACGAGCCCCGCCGGCATCAGCCGAGCAGCACGAGCCCCCGCCCCGAACCCCGTCCCTCCGAGCCCCGCCCACCCTCAAGCCACGTAAGCCACGGAGAACCGCCGCACATGTACGAGCTCAACCGGGTCCGCCTCTATTCGATCGGACCGGCCGGCGCCCGCTACGCCGACACGGTGCTCGACCTGCGCGGCGTCGGCGAGCCGGTCGCCGACCCGGCCCCGCAGCAGATCGGCCTGTTCGGCGAGGACGGCGACGGCCCGGTGCGCCGCCCGGCCCCGGCCGGCGTGCTGTTCCTGGAGAACGGCGGCGGCAAGTCGGTCCTGCTGAAGCTGATCTTCTCGGTGATGCTCCCGGGCCACCGCAACACCCTGGGCGGCGCCAGCTCCGGCGTGCTGCGCAAGTTCCTGCTCGCCGACGACTGCGGCCACGTGGCGCTGGAGTGGCAGCACACCGTGACCGGTGAGCTGATCGTCGTCGGCAAGGTCAGCGAGTGGCGCGGGCGCCAGGTCTCCTCCGACCCGCGCAAGTTCGCCGAGACCTGGTACTCCTTCCGCCCCGGCCCCGGCCTGACGCTGGACTCGCTGCCCGTGGCCGAGCGGGTCAGCCTGGCCGGCGACCAGAGGGCCCGGGGCCGGCGCCGCACCATGAAGGGCTTCCGCGACGCCCTCACCGAGGCCGGCAAGGCCCACCCGCACCTCGACCTGGTCTTCGAGGACGGTCACGACCGCTGGACCGAACACCTCGGCGAGCTCGGCCTCGACCCCGAACTCTTCCGCTACCAGCGCGAGATGAACGCCGACGAGGGCGAGGCGGCCGGCCTCTTCGCGGTCAAGCACGACAGCGACTTCACCGACCTCCTGCTGCGCGCCGTCACCGACACCCGCGACACCGACGGCCTGGCCGACCTCGTCCACGGCTTCGCCGCCAAGCTCGGCCTGCGCTCCGAGCTCACCGCCGAGCGCGACTTCACCGCCGGGTCGCTCGACCTGCTGGAGCGCATCGCCGAGTCCACCACCGCACGCGAGACCGTCCGCGAGGCCCACCGCACCGCCGAGCGCCGCACCCGGCGCCTCGCCCACGCGCTCGCCTCCCGCGCCACCGCCGAGCGCGACCGCGCCCAGGACCTCGCCATCGAGGTCGCCGCGGCCGCGAGCGCAGTCACCGCCGCCGAGGCCGACCGCACCCGGCACAACCTGATCGCCGAGGAGCTTACCTACCGGCACGCCACGCTGAGCCTCGCCGCGGCCACCGCCGAGGCCGCCGCGCTGCGCCGCGAGCTGATCGACGCCCGCACCCTGCACTCCGCGTGGCAGGCCGCCGAGGCGGTGCTGCGCCAGCGCGCCGCCGCCGACCGGGTGGCCCGGGTCGCCGCCGCGATCCGCGAGGCCGAGCTGGACGCCGCCCCGGCGCTCGCCGCCCGTGCGCGCGCCGCCACCGCGCTCGCCCGCGCCCTGGAGACCGCCGCCGCGGCGGCCGAGTCCCGCGCGGACACCGAGGAGCAGCGCGCGAGCGAGCTCCAGGAGGACGGTGCCAAGGCGCAGTCCGACGCCACCGAGGCCGCCACCGCGGCCCAGAAGGCCCGCAGCGAGGTCGAGCACCTGCGCCAGCGCCTGGTCGAGGTCGAGCAGGAGACGGCCGCCGCGGTCGAGGCCGGATTCATCGACGCGGACGGCGACGTCGACCCGGCCCGGGCCGCGCTGCACGCCGCCGACGTCGAGAAGGCCGCGAGCGCCGCGCTCGGCCAGGCGCGGACGGTCGCCGAGGCCGCCGCCGCCCGCCTGCGCGAGGCGGCCGCCGCCACCGGCCGGGCCGAGCTCGCCGCCGAGCGCGCCGGCGACGCCCGCAAGGACGCCGCCCGCTCGCTGGCCGCCGAGCAGCGCACGGCGGCCCTGCTCGCCACCGAGCCGCGCCTGGCCGACCTGCTGTCCCTCACCGCCTATCAGGAGGGCGCCGACGAGGAGGCCGGCTACCTCACCCCCGCCGTCCTCGACCGCAACGCCGAGTACCTGCGCGAGCTCCTCGACGAGGCCATCGCCACCGCCGAGCGCACCCTGTTCGACCTGCGCACGGCCGCCGCCGACGACTCCCGCATCCTCGCCGCCCTCGGCGACGGCGGCCTGCTGCCGCCCGGCCCGGACGTGCTCGCCACCGTCGAGTACCTCGCCGAGCACGGCATCCCGGCCCTGCCCGGCTGGCGCTACCTGGCCCAGTCCGTCGACCCGGCCGACCACGAGGCGATCCTGGCCGCCCGCCCCGAGCTCGTCGACGGCGTGGTCGTCACCGACCCCAACTCGCTGGACCGGGCCCGCGAGGCCCTGCAGTCCGCCGCACTGCTGCCCCGTTCGACGGTCGCCGTGGGCGCCGCCGCCTCGCTGATCGCCCCGATCACCGACGAGCCGGCGTTCTTCCTCGTGCCGCCGAACCCGGCCATGCACGACGAGTCCGCCGCCGACGGCGAGCGCCGCGAGCTGCGCGCCCGCGCGAGCGCCCGCGAGGAGCACATCCGCGAACTCGCCGCCCGCCTCGGCGCCGACCGCGCCCTCGCCGCCCGCCTCGCCTCCTGGCACGCCAGCTGCCCGCCTGGCACGCTCGCCGAGCTCGCCGCCGCCGCCGAGGCCGCCCGCGAGCACGCCGAGCAGTCCGCCGCCGCGCTCGCCACCCTGCGTGCCGACCACGACGAGGCCGAGACCGACCACGCGGCCGCCGCCGGCGCCCACGAGGAGCACCGCGAGGCCGCCCAGCGCGCCCGCCGCCGCGCCGACGCCCTCTCCGGCCTCGCCTTCCGCCTGCGCGAGCGCGCCAACTGGTCCCGCCGCCAGCGCGAACTCGCCGACGACGCCGCCGAGTGCGACCGCCGCCAGACCCAGTGCGCCGAGCGCGCCCGCACCTGCGACGAGGACCGCCGCGCCGCCCAGCGCGCCGCCGACGACGCTCGCCGCACGGCCCGCGCCCTGCGCGCCGAGCGCGCCGAGATCCCCGCCGCCGAGCAGGCCGACGAGCCCGCCGACACCGCGCCCGCCGCGCTGCCCGCCCTGCGCGAGGCCTACCGCGCCGCCTCCCAGCTGTACGAGAAGGTCGGCGTCGGCGCCGACCTGCGCGCCGAGCAGGCCCGCGCCGAGGGCGACGAGGCCGCCGCCGCGGTCGAGCTCGACCGCCTCACCAACAAGGTCCGCACCCGCGCCGAGGAGCTGCTCGGCAGCCCCGACGGCGCGGACGGCCCCGCCCGCCAGGCCGCCGCCGCGCGCGCCGAGGAGCTGGTCGCCACCATCGAGGCCCGCTCCGCCGCCGCGAGCGAGCAGCTCGGCCGCCTGCGCGGCGACGCCGAGCGCTCCGCCCCCGTGGACGGCGAGGCGCACACCGAGCTGCCCGAGGACCTCGTCCCCACCGACCCCGAGCACGCCCAGACCCTCCTGCGCACCGCCACCAACCGGCTGGCCGAGCGCCGCGAGGCCCTGGACGCCGCCCGCACCGCGCACGCCGACCTCCAGCGGACCTTCGACGCCGCCCAGTCGGCGGCCGGCGCGTTCGACGAGCTCGCCGGCCAGCTCCGCGACGGCCTGCGCGACAACCAGGACGACGCGGACCACCCGGCCGAGCCGTACCTCGGCGCCCTCCCCGAGGCGCGCACCGCCGTCGCCGAGGCCCGCCGGGCCCTGCGCACCGCCGTCGGCGAGCTGTCCTCCGCCGAACTCGCCGTCCGCGACGCCTCGGACGCGCTCGTCCGGCACGCCAACGCCGCCCGCTACGAGGCCGTGCGCACCCCCGCCCGCCAGCAGATCCGCGAACTGCCCGCCTCCGCGCTGCCCGAGCACGCCGCCGCGTGGGCCGCCGCGTTCGCCCCCCGGCTGCGCGTGCTCACCGACGAACTCACCCAGCTGGAGCGCAACCGCGGCTCGATCGTCGACCGCCTGCGCGGCCTGGTCGAGTCCTCGCTCACCACGCTGCGCGCCGCCCAGCGGCTGTCCCGGCTGCCCGAGGGCCTGGGGGAGTGGTCGGGCCAGGAGTTCCTGCGGATCCGCTTCGAGGACCCGGACCACGCGACCCTCGTCGAGCGCCTCGGCGAGGTCATCGACGAGGCCACCCGCGCCGCCGTCCGGAAGAACAGCGACCTGCGCCGCGACGGCATGTCGCTGCTGCTGCGCGGGGTCGCCGCCGCGATCGGCCCGAAGGGCGTCAGCGTCGAGATCCTCAAGCCGGACGCGGTGCTGCGCGCCGAGCGGGTCGGCGTCGGCCAGATGTCCGACGTGTTCTCGGGCGGCCAGCTGCTCACCGCGGCCATCGCGCTCTACTGCACGATGGCCGCGCTGCGCGCCAACGACCGCGGCCAGTCTCAGCTGCGGCACGCCGGCACGCTGTTCCTCGACAACCCGATCGGCCGCGCCAACGCCACCTACCTGCTGGAGCTCCAGCGCGCCGTGGCCGACGCGCTCGGCGTCCAGCTCATCTACACCACCGGCCTGTTCGACACCACGGCGCTCGCCGAGTTCCCGCTGGTGATCCGGCTGCGCAACGACGCCGACCTGCGGGCCGGCCTCAAGTACATCTCGGTGGAGGAGCACCTGCGTCCCGGCCTGCCCGCCCCGCAGGACCCGGACGGCCCGGCCATCCACGGCGAGATCACCGCCACCCGGATGTTCAAGCGGCCCGCGGAGGTTCCCGACCGGCCCTGAACTGGTTAGCGTGATCGGCATGCTGACGATCGCGCACCTCAGTGACATCCACCTCGGCCAGGACCACCGCCGGGACCGCGGCGAGCGGGCCCGGCGGCGGGCCGAGCGGGTGATGGCCCACCTCGACGCCCTGCCCGGCCCGCTGGACGCGGTGCTGGTGACGGGGGACCTCGCCGACCACGGCCTGGCCGCCGAGTACGAGCAGGTCGTCGAGGTGCTCAAGTCCCGCCACCGCGTCCTCATCTGCCCGGGCAACCACGACAGCCGCGCGCCGTACCGCGAGGTGCTGCTCGGCGGGATGGCGCAGGACGAGCAGGCGGACGGTCCGATCAACCGGCTGCACCAACTCCCGGGCGCGGACGTGCTGATGCTCGACTCGTCCATCCCGGGTCGGCCGGACGGCCTGCTGGACGAGGAGACGCTCACCTGGCTGGACGCCGAACTCGGCGCCGGGCGCACCGAGTTGCCCGCCCTGGTGGCCTTCCACCACCCGCCCGTCGAGCTGGCCGTACCGACCGTCGACGGCATCCGCCAGTTCGGCGAGGCCGGCCTCGCCCGCGTCCTGGGCCGCCACCCCCGCGTCGTCGGCCTGCTCTGCGGCCACTCCCACACGCCCGCCGCGACGACCTTCGCCGGATTGCCGCTGCTCGTCGCCCCCGGTGTGGTCTCCACCGTCACCCTGCCCTGTGAGGGCGGTGAGGGCGTCTCCTTCACCCACCCGCCGATGCTCGCCTTCCACGTCCTGGACGGCGACCGCCGGCTCACCACGCACTACCGCGTGGTGCCCGAGAACTGACCCCGCGACGGTCCCTGTGGCGGGCCGTGCGGTGGGCCGTGCGACGGCCCCTGCGACGGCCCCCGTGACTGGCCCGGCCGCGGGAAGGGCCGGGCCGCGAGCGGTTCCCGGACCGCGGCCCGGCTCCCGGCCATCGGCGTCGCCGAGTTGGGTGCGCGCATCCGCTGGGCGGCGACCTGGCGCGAGACCAGGATCTCCAGTAGGCACCACATCGTGCCGAACACCCCGAGCCCCATCGCCATCAGCGCGGGCGTCATCAGCCAGCTGCCCGCGTACGAGGCGAGCGTCGCGACGACCACGCCCACCAGCGTGAAGGAGAACGAGAGCACCGCGCGGACGGCGGCGGCGCGCACCTCGTCGGGCAGGCGGCGACGGCGGCGTGGCACGGACATCGGGCGACCCCAGGCGCGAATTCGGCGGCGGGCACGGAACGGGCGCTCGCGTCGAGCGCCCCCGGTACGAACTCTGCCCCGCGCAAGCCGGACTATGCGTCCGAATCCACCGAACTGCCGTCAAATCGTGTGATCCGGCCCGATTCGTCCGCGGCCGGCCCCGTGGCGGACCTCAGCCCAGCTGCTGGTTGAGCTCCTCCAGGGCGCCCGTCACGATCGTCCGCATCGCCCGCTCGGCGTGCTCGCCGTCCCCCGCGCAGATCGCCTCCGCCACCTCGCGGTGCAGCCGGATCGCGTACGGCTCCGGCTGATGGGGCATCAGATGGTACTCGGTCCGCCCGGTGAGCACCGCACCCACGGTGTCCCCGAGGTGGGCGAACATCTCGTTGCCGGAGGCTTTCAGGACGGTGGCGTGGAAGGCGATGTCGTGGCGGAGGAAGGTGGTGAGGTCGGCGGCCCGCGCCGACATCGTCAACTCGACCGCCAGGGAGCTGAGTTCACGGCGGTGGTCGTCGCTCGCGTGGACGGCGGCGAGCGCGGCGGCGGCCGGTTCGACGGCCACCCGCAGCGAGCCGAGCGAGCGCAGCTGCGCCGGACGGTCGGCGCCGGCCAGCCGCCAGCGGATCACCAGCGGGTCGAAGACGTCCCAGCCGGACTTCGGCTGGACCGTGATCCCGACCCGCCGCCGCGAGGCCACCATGCGCATCCCCTCCAGGATCCGCACCGCCTCCCGCACGACCGTCCGGGACACCCCGAACCGCTCCTCCAGCTCCTCGCTGCGCAGCACCGCGCCCACGGGGATCTCTCCCCCGGCGATCGCCGGACCGAGCTCGTCAAGCAGCCGCCCTGGCAGCCCCTGGATCTCCATCCGCCCAGCCTAGACGTCGACCCCGCCCCACCTCCTGCGACCCCACGCCTCGGGGCTGTCCCCTACGGCCCGCCCCCGCTCCCAGCTTCTCCCTACGCCACGCCCCACCAGCCCCCCGTCGAGCACCCCCCGCCCCCTGCGACCCACCCCACACGCCAAAAGTATGACGATTTGGTTTCCGCCACTTGAATACGTCATATCTTTGGAGCGATAGTGGCGGCCAGGCAACGAAGGAGCACCACCCATGGCTCTCAGCGTCGAGAACCACGACCTCCCGCAGACCCCTCCCACGATCGTGGTGATGGGCGTCTCCGGAGTCGGCAAGACCACCCTGGCCCGCCTCCTGGCCGACCGCCTCGGCCTCCCCTTCGCCGAGGCGGACGACTTCCACCCGGCGGCCAACATCGCCAAGATGTCGGCGGGCATCCCGCTGGACGACGAGGACCGCGCCCCCTGGCTGCGGGCCCTCGGCGGCTGGCTCGGGGAGCGCGCCGAGTCCGGCGACGGCGGTGTGGTCACCTGTTCGGCGCTGAAGCGGCGCTACCGCGACACCCTGCGCGCGGCCTGCCCGGGCGCCTTCTTCCTGCACCTGAGCGGCGGTCACGAGCTGGTCGAGGACCGGCTCGCCCACCGCACCGGCCACTTCATGCCGCCGTCGCTGCTCGACTCCCAGTACGCCGCGCTCGAACCCCTGGGCGCGGACGAGCGCGGCGCCGTCCTGGACGTCGGCCCGTCCCCCGAAGAACTCGTCGAGATGGCCGTGGCGCTGCTGCGGCCCGTCAATGGAGACCTCGCGTGAGTATGTCCCCCACTCTGCTGGCGGCCGCCCCACCGGCCCTGCCACACACCGGCAGCGACTCCCAGCTGCTGGTCGCGGTGCTGCTGAGCATCGGTGCGATCGTCCTGCTGATCACCAAGCTCAAGCTGCACCCGTTCCTCGCCCTCACGCTCGGGTCCGGCCTGCTGGCCGCGGTCGCCGGGGTGCCGTTCGACAAGCTGCTGACCAGCTTCTCGACGGGCTTCGGCTCGACCGTGGCGAGCGTCGGCCTGCTGATCGGCCTCGGCGCGATGCTCGGCAAGCTGCTCGCCGACTCGGGCGGCGCCAACATCATCGCGGACACCGTGCTGGCCAGGTCCGGCCGCAAGGCGCTGCCCTGGGCGATGGCGCTGATCGCGGCGGTGCTCGGGCTGCCGCTGTTCTTCGAGGTCGGCGTCGTGCTGCTGATCCCGATCGTGCTGCTGGTGGCGCGCCGCGGCAACGTGCCGCTGATGCGGATCGGCATCCCCGCCCTCGCCGGCCTGTCGGTGCTGCACGGTCTGGTGCCCCCGCACCCGGGTCCCCTGGTGGCCGTCGACGCGCTGAAGGCGGACCTCGGCATCACCCTGGCGCTCGGCCTGGTGATCGCGATCCCGACCCTGATCATCGCCGGCCCGCTGTTCGCCCGGGTGGCGGAGCGCTGGGTGGGCCCGCTGGAGATCCCGGCCGCCACCGCCCCGGAGGAGACCGCGAAGCCCGAGCGCACGCCGTCGTTCGGCGCGGTCCTGGCGACCATCCTGCTGCCGGTCGCGCTGATGCTCGGCAAGGCGCTCGCGGACGTCGTGATCGACGACCCGAAGGCGCTCGGCCAGCGGGTGTTCGACTTCGTCGGCTCGCCGCTGATCGCGCTGCTGGCCGCGACCCTGCTCGGGATGCTGACCCTCGGCCGGGCGGCGGGCTTCGACCGGGCCCGGATCTCCGACACCGTCGGGAAGTCGCTGGGCCCGATCGCCGGCATCGTGTTCATCGTCGGTGCCGGCGGCGGCTTCAAGCAGACCCTGATCGACGTCGGCGTCGGCAACGCGGTCAGCGAGTGGTCCGGCAAGTGGCACGTCTCGGCGCTGCTGCTGGGCTGGCTGATCGCCGTGCTGATCCGCCTGGCCACCGGTTCGGCGACGGTCGCCACCATCACCGCGGCCGGCATCGTCTCCCCGCTCGCGGCGAACATGTCCTCGACCCACGCGGCGCTGCTGGTCCTCGCGATCGGCGCCGGCTCGCTGTTCCTCTCGCACGTCAACGACGCCGGCTTCTGGCTGGTGAAGGAGTACTTCGGGATGAGCGTCGGCCAGACGCTGAAGTCCTGGTCGGTGATGGAGACGGTGATCTCGGTCGTCGCGATCGCCCTGATCATGCCGCTGAGCCTCATCGTCTAGCGGCGCCCGCGATTCCCCGCAGGGGCGGCACCCGTATCGAACGGGTGCCGCCCCTGTGCGCGTTCCAGGGCTTTGTCCAGCCCAGCACCCCCGACAGCACCGCCGCCGTCGCGTCGAGCAGGTCCTCCGCGACGGCGCCGCCCGCCGCCGTCCGTGCCAGCAGTCCCTCCCGCGCGGCGAGCATCACCGTCGCGGCCTGTCCGGCCGTGGCGCCCGGGGGCACGAGTTCGGGCAGCGCCCGCGCCAGCACGTCGGCCGCGCATCAGTACGCGCCAGTCGTCCGCGCCGCCGTTGCCGTCCAGTCGTGACCCGAACGCCCGAGGGGCGGACACACCGGGTGATCCGGGTGCCCGCCCCTCGGACGGAATCATTACTGCGGTGAACTGCCAGCCGACAGCGGGCAGTTACTTGCCCGCGCGCTTCGCCAGGAAGGCCTCGACCTCGTCGCGGATCTCCGGCGTGTCCAGCCCGCGCACCGTCATGGTCGTGCGGCGGCGCAGCACGTCGTCCGCCGTGTAAGCCCACTCGTTCTCGGCGGCGTAGGCGACCTGGGCCCACACGTCCGGGCCGTCCTCGTGGATCGGCCGGCCGAGCTCCGGGTTCTCGTCGATCATGCGGGCGATCTCGAAGGACAGGGTGCCGTAGTGGCTGGCGAGGTGCTTGGCCACCAGCGGCTCCATGCGGGAGCCGGGCTCGCGGTCGATCAGCAGGCGGTGCGCGACGGCGTTCGGCGCGCCGACGCCCGGCAGCGGGACGGTCGGGGCGATCGGGGACATGTCCTCGGCGAGGCCGGTGCCGGGCACGTGGGCCAGCTTCTCCAGCACGGCGCGGCCGATGTGCCGGTAGGTGGTCCACTTGCCGCCGGAGACCGACAGCATGCCGCCGCGGCCCTCGGTGACGACGGTCTCGCGCTTGGCGGCGGCGGTGTCGCCGGGGCCGCCGGGCAGGACGCGCAGGCCCGCGAAGGAGTAGGTGATCAGGTCGCGGTCGAGGTGCTCGTCGCGGATGGCGTGCGCGGCCTCGCCCATGATCTGGTCGATGTCGGCCTGGGTGGCGCGGACGTCCTTCGGGTCGCCCGTGTACTCCTCGTCGGTGGTCCCGAGCAGGACGTGGTCCTCCCACGGGATGGCGAAGGAGACGCGGTACTTGTCGATCGGGATGGTCAGCGCGGCGCGCCACGGCGAGCGGCGCTTGACGACGACGTGCGCGCCCTTGGAGAGGCGGATCGACGGCGCGGCGCCGGCGTCCTCCATGGTGCGCAGGTGGTCGACCCACGGGCCGGTGGCGTTGAGCACCAGGCGGGCGTTGACGCCGAACTCGCTGCCGTCGAGGCGGTCGCGCAGCTCGGCGCCGGTGACCCGGCCGGCGGTGAAGCGCAGGCCGGTGACCTCGGCGTGGTTGAGCACGACGGCGCCGGCGTCCACCGCGGCGCGGACGGTCATCACGGCGACGCGCGAGTCGTTCATCTGGTGGTCGCCGTAGACGGCCACCGAGCGCAGGCCCTCGGTGCGCAGCGCCGGCACCTGCTGGGCGGCGTGGGCGGCGGTGGAGACGCGGCCCATGCCGTCGCGGAAGGCGGACAGCGCCGAGTACAGGAACACGCCGGCGCCGAGCTTGGCCGCGCCGTGCGGGCCGCCCTTGTAGACCGGCACGAAGAAGGTCAGCGGGTTGACGAGGTGCGGGGCCACGTCGGTGGAGAGCGCGCGGCGCTCCTTGTGGTTCTCCGCGACCAGCTTGACCGCGCCGGTCTGCAGGTAGCGCAGACCGCCGTGGACGAGCTTGGAGGAGGCACTGGAGGTGGCGCCGGCGAAGTCGCCGGCGTCGACCATGGCGACCTTCAGGCCGGCCTGGGACGCGGTCCAGGCGACGGCGGTGCCGAGGATGCCGCCCCCGATCACCAGCAGGTCGTAGGTGGCCTTGCCGAGCAGCTCGCGGGTCTCGGCGCGGGAGGCGGTGCGGCCGGCGGTGCGCTCGGCGCCCAGGGTCGGGATGGTTGCCATGGTGGTTGTGTACGGCGCGCTGGTCGGGCTGCGCCGTTACTCCTCTCGGGTGCGGTGCGGCCCCTGCTGGAGAGGCCGGTCGGCCCGGTGCGGCGGGCCGGTGAAACACGGGTGCGCCCGTTGCCGTGAACAGCGGGCGGCTGGCCGGGGCACGGGGCCCCGACCGGCGGGTCTGTCAGTTGTCCTCTTCCTCCTCCACCCAGCCCATGGTGCGCTCCACGGCCTTGAGCCACTTCTTGTACTCGCGCTCCCGGGTGGCCTCGTCCATGCGCGGGGTCCACTCGGCGGCGCGGTGCCAGTTGGCCCGCAGGGTGTCGAGGTCGTTCCAGAAGCCGACGGCGAGTCCGGCCGCGTAGGCCGCGCCGAGGGCGGTGGTCTCGGCCACGTACGGGCGCTCGACCGGGGCGTCCAGGACGTCGGCGATGTTCTGCATGAGCAGGTTGTTGCTGGTCATGCCGCCGTCGACCTTGAGCGCGGTGAGCTCGACCCCGGAGTCCTTCTGCATGGCGTCGACGACCTCGCGGGTCTGCCAGGCGGTGGCCTCCAGGACGGCCCGGGCCAGGTGGCCCTTGGTGACGTACCGGGTCAGGCCGGCGATCACACCGCGGGCGTCGGAGCGCCAGTACGGGGCGAACAGGCCGGAGAAGGCCGGGACGAAGTAGGCGCCGCCGTTGTCCTCGACCGTGTTGGCGAGGGTCTCGATCTCGGCGGCGGTGGAGATGATGCCGAGCTGGTCGCGCAGCCACTGGACGAGCGAGCCGGTGACGGCGATCGAGCCTTCCAGGGCGTACACCGGGGCCTGGTCGCCGATCCGGTAGCCGACGGTGGTCAGCAGGCCGTGGTACGAGTTGACGATCTTCTCGCCGGTGTTGAGCAGCAGGAAGGTGCCGGTGCCGTAGGTGGACTTGGCCTCGCCCTCGTTGAAGCAGGTCTGGCCGAACAGCGCGGCCTGCTGGTCGCCGAGCGCGGCCGCGACCGGGACGCCGGCCAGGTCGCCGACGGCCTCGCCGTAGACCTCGGCGGAGGAGCGGATCTCCGGCAGGACGGCCATCGGCACGCCCATGGACTCGGCGATGGCCTCGTCCCAGGCGAGGGTCTTGAGGTTCATCAGCATGGTGCGGCTGGCGTTGGTGACGTCGGTGACGTGCTTGCCGCCGTCGACACCACCGGTGAGGTTCCAGATCACCCAGGTGTCCATGGTCCCGAACAGGATGTCGCCGGCCTCGGCGCGCTCGCGCAGGCCCTCGACGTTGTCCAGCAGCCAGCGGATCTTCGGGCCGGCGAAGTAGCTGGCCAGCGGGAGGCCGGTCTCGCGGCGGAAGCGGTCCTGGCCGACGTTGCGGCCGAGCTCGCGGCAGAGCGCCTCGGTGCGGGTGTCCTGCCACACCAGCGCGTTGTGCACGGGCTCGCCGGTGTTCTTGTCCCACAGGACGGTGGTCTCGCGCTGGTTGGTGATGCCGATCGCGCGGATGTCGTCCTTGGTGAGGCCGGCCTTCTCCAGCGCACCGCGCACGACGGACTGCACCCGGGTCCAGATCTCGGCGGCGTCGTGCTCGACGTAGCCGGGCTGGGGGAAGATCTGGCGGTGCTCCTGCTGGTCGACGGAGACGATGCGGCCGTCGGCGCCGAAGATGATGCAGCGGCTGGAGGTGGTGCCCTGGTCGATCGCGGCGATGTAGTTGCCAGTGGAGGTCATGGGGAGGGTCCTCGGCTCGGGTCGGGGGGGGTGACGGGGTGGGTGGGCCTGACGCGGTCGGTCGTCCGGTCAGTCCCCGTGCTCGGCGGGTTCGAACCCGTCGCTTAGAACAGGGCGTTGTAGAGCACGCCGGCCAGCGCGCCGCCGGCGAGCGGGCCGACGACCGGGATCCAGGCGTAGGACCAGTCCGAGCCGCCCTTGTTCGGGATCGGCAGGATGGAGTGCATGATGCGCGGGCCGAGGTCGCGGGCGGGGTTGATCGCGTAGCCGGTCGGGCCGCCGAGGGAGAGGCCGATGCCGACGACGGTCAGGGCGACGATGAGGGTGCCCATGCCCTTGAGGTCGTTGGCGCCGAGGGTGAGGATCGCCATGCAGAGCACGAAGGTGCCGATGATCTCGGTCATCAGGTTCTGGACGGGGTTCCGGATCTCGGGACCGGTCGAGAAGATGCCGAGGGTGGGCTCCTCGTTGGCCTGGAACTGGCCGAGGTAGGTGAGCCAGACGAGCGTGGCGCCGATCATCGCGCCGAGCAGCTGGGAGCCGAGGTAGAGCGGCACCTGGCTCCAGTCGCCGCTCTTGACCGCGAGCGCGATGGTGACGGCCGGGTTGAGGTGCGCGCCGGACTTGGGGCCGGTCATGTAGGCGGCGATGAGGACCGCGAAGCCCCAGCCGAAGGTGATCGCCAGCCAGCCGGCGTTGAGGGCCTTCGACTTCTTGAGGGTCACGGCGGCGCAGACGCCGCCACCGAGAAGTATCAGGGCGGCGGTGCCGAGGGTTTCGCCGACGAAGACGTCGCCGTTGGAGAACGCGGACACAAAGACTCCCTTGTCCATGAGGCCCGGAGGTGCGGGTGGGGGCGGGCGGCCGGGTGATCGCTGTGCGGGTGAGCGCGCTGTGGGAGTGATCTTCCCGGCCATCGTTCGACAATGTCGACCGTCATGCGGAAGCTTCCTCCCCAGGTCGGCCCCGCGTCAAGGCGGGGTTACGCAGCTGTGACCCTCGCCTCGGCCCGTCCCCCGAAGTTACCCAGCGGAGTGCCCCGAATCAGGGCAAAACGCCAAGGCGCGGACAGGCTCACCGCCCGTCCGCGCCTCAGCGTGACGATTCGACTCCCGTGCTCAGAACCGGCCGGCGCCCAGATCGCGCGAGATCGCCCGCGCCGCGCTGCGCACCGAGGCCACCAGCGAGGGCCGCACGAAGCCGTCCTCGCACACCCGCTCCACCGGCCCGCTGATGCACACCGCGCCCACCGGATTGCGCCGCCGGTCCTGGATCAGCGCGCCGATCGAGGCCACGCCCTCCCAGGTCTCCTCGATCGAGTCCGCCCAGCCGCGCTCGCGGATCAGCGCGCACTCCGCGTCCAGATCGCTCGCCTCGGTCAGCGTCCGCAGCGTGTACGACTCGTACGGTCCGTCGCCCAACTCCCCGCGCGCGACCGGGTCGTAGGCCACCAGCACCTTGCCGAGCGCGGTGCTGTGCAGCGGCTGCATCGACCCGACCTCCAGCACTTGCCTGGTGTCGTCCGGCCGGAACACGTGGTGCACGATCAGCACGCCCTGCTGGTGCAGCACCCCGAGGTAGACGGTCTCGCCGGCCGCCCGGGCCAGGTCGTCGGCCCACACCAGCGCCCGCGCGCGCAGCTCGTGCACGTCCAGGTAGCTCTGGCCGAGGCGCAGCAGTTCGGCGCCCAGCTGATACTTGCCGCTCTCCGGGTCCTGTTCGACGAACCCCTCCTGCTGCAGCGTGCGCAGGATGCCGTGCGCGGTGCCCTTGGCGAGGTCGAGCGCCGTCGCGACCTCGGACAGGCCCAGGCGGCGCTCGCCGCCGGCCAACAGGCGCATGATCGCGGCGGCCCGGGAAAGCGACTGGATCGGGCCGGGCATGGGTACCTCCGCGCTGACAGGCGGTCGACATTGTCGACCGCAGTGATAACGGGACGAGTTTGCCAGGCGTTCGGTGCTCCGTGCACCTTCCCCCTCGGTAACCCGCGCTCGGCCGCCTGTTAACCTCCGCGGCCCCGGGTCCGTTCCGGGTCCGGCCCCGGGTTCCGTCCCGGTCCGTTCCCGTCCCGGCCTCAGTCCCGCCGGACGGCCACCTCCGCGGCCAGCGCCGCGATCCCGTCCGGCCCCACCCGGCAGCACCCGCCGACCAGCCGGGCCCCGTCCGCGAGCCAGCCGCGCACGCGCGCCGAGCGGAACGTCGGCTCCCCGCGCCAGCCCCGTATCTCAGGGTCCCAGTGCTCCCCGCTGTTCGGGTACACCACCACCGGCTTCCCCGTCACCTCCGCCGCCAGGGCCACCGCCAGGTCGGCGTCCCGCGGCGTGCAGCAGTTCACGCCCACCGCCACCACCTCGTCGACGTCCCGCGCGAGCGCGAACGCCTCGGCCAGCGGCTGCCCGGCCCGCGTCCGGTCGCCCGCGATGCTGTACGACAGCCAGGCCGGCACCCCGAGCCCCCGGACGACCTCCAGCATCGCCTCCGCCTCGTCCGCGTCCGGCACCGTCTCCAGCGCCAGCACGTCCGGGCCCGCCGTCGCGAGCACCTCCAGCCGCGGCCGGTGGAACGCCACCAGCTCCGCGACGCTCAGCCCGTACCGCCCGCGGTACTCCGAACCGTCCGCGAGCACCGCGCCGTACGGCCCCACCGAGGCCGCCACCCAGCGCCGCCGCCGCCCGCCCGGCTCGCTGCGCGCCGCCTCCCGGGCCAGGTCCACGCTGCGCGCCATCAGCCGCGCCGACTCCGAACGGCCGAGCCCGTGCCGCCCGAAACCGTCGAAACTCGCCTGGTAGCTCGCGGTGATGGCGACCTCCGCACCGGCCGCGAAGTACGCCCGGTGCGCCTCGACCACGGCCTCCGGCGCGTCCGCCAGCAGCCGAGCCGACCACAGCTCGTGCGACAGGTCGTGTCCCTGCGCCACCAGCTGGTTCGACATCCCGCCGTCCAGGACCAAGGGGCCGGCCGCCAGCGCGGCGGCGAAGTCCGACGGGGGAGTGGCGGGCATGGGGGCCTCCTCGGGAACGGTCATGGCTGGTCACAGCCTAGGAGCCGGGCGCCCTCGCCCGCGCGGAAAACCGTTTGCCGGGCCGGAACGGACTCGCTACGTTGTGCTCATCCCGAGAACGACAGAACGACAGAACGACCGTGCGGCCCGGCGCGGCCGCGCCCAAAACGCCCTGGCGCGGTACGAAGCGCGGGCACCGGGTCGGAGCACGACAGCACACCCGGTACGAGACGACAGCACGGAGACGCCGACGATGGCCGCCGACGAGCCCCGCCCGCACCACACCGGCCCGCACCACACCGGCTCGGAGGCCGAGCGCGAATGGCTCGCCGCCTACGACCCGCGCGCCTACACCCCGGTGGCCGTCACGGTCGACGTCGTCGCCCTCACCCTGCGCGAAGGCCGCCTCCACGTCCTGCTCGTCGAGCGCGCCGCCCCGCCCTACCAGGGCTCCTGGGCGCTGCCCGGCGGCTTCCTGCGCGCCGGCGAGGAGGGCCTCGACGAAGCGGCCGCCCGCGAACTCGCCGAGGAGACGGGCCTGGTGGGCAGCTCCGACCTGGAGTCCGCGCTCAGCCGCATCCACCTCGAACAGCTCGGCACCTACGGCGCCCCCCACCGCGACCCGCGCATGCACGTCGTCTCCGTCGCCTACCTCGCCTTCGCCCCCGACCTCCCCGACCCCCAGGCCGGCACCGACGCCGCTGCCGCCGCCTGGTACCCGGTCGCCGGCCTCGCCCACGGGCCCGCCGGCCCCCCGGAGACCGCCGCTGAGCCCGCCGACACCCACGGGGGTGGCGTCGGCGGGCCCAGCGGCCCCACCGCGCTCGCCTTCGACCACGCCCGCATCCTCGCCGACGGACTCGACCGCGCCCGCGCCAAGATCGAGTACAGCCCGCTCGCCACCGCCTTCCTGCCCCCCGACTTCACCATCCCCGAGCTGCGCGCCGTCTACGAGGCCGTCTGGGACGAGAAGCTCCACCCCGGCAACTTCCACCGCAAGGTCCTCTCCGTCCCCGGCTTCGTCGAGAGCACCGGCACCACCACCGAACGCGGCGGAGCCCGCGGCGGCCCCCGCGCCCGCACCTACCGCGCCGGCGACGCCCGCCTCCTCCACCCCGCCCTGCTGCGCCCCGCCCGCGAGGACGAGATCCGCTGACCGCCCGCGGCGGGCGTCGGACTACCATCCGCACATGACCACCGACGACGTGACGAGCACGGTCAACCGCCCCTTCTCCCACTGCCACTTCTGCGGAACGCCCTACCCGCCCGGCACCCGCGACTGGCCCCGCACCTGCCCCGGCTGCGCCGAGATCAGCTACCGCAACCCGCTGCCCGTCGCCGTCGCCGTCCTGCCCGTCACCCGGCCCGACGCCGACCCCGCCCTCGTCGTCATCCGCCGCACCATCGAGCCCGGCTACGGCGAACTCGCCTTCCCCGGCGGCTACATCGACTTCGGCGAGACCTGGCAGCAGGCCTGCGTGCGCGAACTGCGCGAGGAGACCGGCATCCACGCCGACGCCGCCGACGTCACCCTCGTCTCCACCTCCTCCGACCCCCACGGCCGCTTCGTCTTCCTCTGCGGCCTGCTCCCCGCCCGCCCCCTCGCCGACCTCCCGCCCTCGCGCCCCACCGACGAGACCGACGGCTGGCTGCTCGCCCACCCCGACACCCGGCTCGTCTGGGACTTCCACACCAACGTCTCCCGCGCCTGGTTCAACGGCGAACTCGACCGCCGCTGACCAGCCCGCCACTCCCGCGGCAGACCCTGGCGCAGCGGCCGCTCACATGGCATGGTCTGCACCGACAGCCCAACCGGACGGGCCCGCCACGAGCACTCCCGTCCCCACCACCGGCCGGGAGACCACCACCGTGAGCACCCCCCTCCAGGACCAGCCGCTCTGGCGCCCCAACCCCGCTCGCGCCGCCGCGACCAGCCTCGTGGCGTTCCAGGCCTGGGCCGCCGAACACCACGGCGCCCCGGCCGCCCCGCTCGCCCCGGCCGACGACGACCAGCAGGCCGCCGAGCGCTACGCCGCCCTGCACGCCTGGTCCACCGAGGACCTCGGCCGGTTCTGGACCGCGGTGACGCAGTGGTTCGACGTCCGCTTCAGCGAGGCCCCCGAGACCGTCCTCGCCGACCCGGCCATGCCCGGCGCCCGCTGGTTCCCCGGCGCCCGCCTCAACTACGCCGAGCAGGCCCTGCGCGCCGCCGACGACCCGGCGAACGCCGACCGCCCCGCGATCCTCCACCTCGACGAGACCACCGAGCAGCCGGCCGTCCTCACCTGGTCCGAACTGCGCCGCCAGGTCGGCTCCCTCGCCGCCGCCCTGCGCGCCCGCGGCGTCCGCCCCGGCGACCGCGTCAGCGCCTACCTGCCCAACGTCCCGCAGGCCGCCGTCGCCCTCCTCGCCACCGCCGCCGTCGGCGCGATCTGGACCAGCTGCGCCCCCGACTTCGGGGCCCGCAGCGTCCTCGACCGCCTCCAGCAGATCGAGCCCACCGTCCTGTTCGCCGTCGACGGCTACCACTACGGCGGCAAGGACCACGACCGCACCGACGTCGTCGCGGAGCTGCGCCGGGAACTCCCCAGCCTGCACACCGTCGTGCACGTCCCCCTGCTCGGCGCCCCCGCCCCCGAGGGCGCCCTCCAGTGGGAGGACCTGATCGCCGACGACACCGCCCCGGTCTTCGAGCCGGTCCCCTTCGACCACCCGCTCTGGGTGCTCTACTCCTCCGGCACCACCGGCCTGCCCAAGGCCATCGTCCAGAGCCAGGGCGGCATCCTGCTCGAACACCTCAAGCAGGTCGGCCTCCACCTCGACCTCACCCCGCAGGACCGCTTCCTCTGGTACACCTCCACCGGCTGGATGATGTGGAACTTCCTGCTCGGCGGCCTCCTCGTCGGCGCCACGATCGTCACCTACGACGGCAGCCCGGGCCACCCCGACACCGGCGCCCTGTGGTCGGTGGCCGCCCGCACCGGCGCCACCGTCCTCGGCACCTCCGCCGCCTACGTCATCGCCAGCCGCAAGGCCGGCCTGCACCCCGGCCGCGACCTCGACCTCTCCGCCGTCCGCTGCATCGGCACCACCGGCTCCCCGCTCCCGCCCGACGGCTTCCGCTGGATCTACGACGAGGTCAAGGAGGACGTCTGGCTCGCCTCCGTCAGCGGCGGCACCGACGTCTGCTCCTGCTTCGTCGGCGGCGTCCCCACCCTGCCCGTGTACCTCGGCGAGATCCAGGCCCCCTGCCTCGGCGCCGCCGTCGAGTCCTGGGACGTCCAGGGACACCCGCTCACCGACGCCGTCGGCGAACTCGTCGTCACCAAGCCCCTCCCGTCCATGCCCACCGGCTTCTGGAACGACCCCGAGGGCACCCGGTACCACGACAGCTACTTCGACGTGTACCCCGGCACCTGGCGCCACGGCGACTGGATCACCGTCACCTCCCGCGGCACCGTCGTCATCCACGGCCGCTCCGACTCCACCCTCAACCGCCAGGGCGTCCGGATGGGCTCCTCCGACATCTACGAGGTCGTCGAGCGCCTCCCCGAGATCGCCGAGTCCCTCGTCATCGGCCTGGAGGAGCCCGACGGCGGCTACTGGATGCCGCTGTTCGTCGTCCTCGCCCCCGGCGCCGAACTCGACGACGACCTCATCGGCCGCATCCGCACCTCGCTGCGCACCGAACTCTCCCCGCGCCACGTCCCCGACGAGGTCATCACCGTCCGGGGCCTGCCGCACACCCTCACCGGCAAGCGCATCGAGGTCCCGGTGAAGCGCATCCTCTCCGGCACCCCGCTGGAGCAGGCCGTCAACCCGGGCTCCGTCGACAACATCGACCACCTGCGCTTCTTCGAGCAGCTGCGCCGCGACCGCCAGTCCTGACGAACGCCGAAGGGGCGCCCCCGACCGGGAGCGCCCCTTCTCTCGTACCGCTCGTCCCACTTACTCGCCGGAGAGCACCTGCTGCGCCGCGGCGCGCGCCTCGTCGGCGCTGTCCGTGGCCCGCGCCGCCTCGGCGGCCCGGCGGCACTGCGCCAGCGTGTACTTGGCCAGCGTCGACCGCACGTACGGGATCGACGCCGCGCCCATGGACAGGCTGGTGACGCCCAGGCCGGTCAGCACGACGGCCAGCAGCGGGTCGGCGGCGGCCTCGCCGCACACGCCGCAGCTCTTGCCCTCCGCCTGCGCCGCGTCGGCGGCCGAGGCGATCAGGTCGAGCAGCGCCGGCTGCCACGGGTCCTGCAGCCGGGCCAGCGCGCCCACCTGACGGTCGGCGGCGAAGGTGTACTGCGCGAGGTCGTTGGTGCCGAGCGACAGGAACTCGACCTCCTGGAGGATCGCCCGCGCCCGCAGAGCGGCCGACGGGATCTCCACCATCGCGCCGAACTTGGCGTTCAGACCGGCCTCGCGGCAGGCGTCGGCGAAGTCCTTGGCGTCCTTGCGGTCGGCCACCATCGGGGCCATGACCTCAAGGTGGACCGGCAGCCCGTCGGCGGCCTTGGCCAGCGCGCGCAGCTGCGTCCGCATGACCTCGGGGTGCTCCAGCAGGGTGCGCAGACCGCGCACGCCGAGCGCCGGGTTCGGCTCGTCGGCCGGGGTGAGGAAGTCCAGCGGCTTGTCCGCGCCCGCGTCCAGCGCCCGGACGACGACCCGGCCCTCCGGGAACGCCTCCAGCACCTTGCGGTACGCCTCGACCTGCTTCTCCTCGCTCGGGGCCTGCGCCGAGTCGTCGAGGAACAGGAACTCGGTGCGGAACAGACCGACGCCCTCGGCGCCGTTCTCCAGCGCGGCCGGCACGTCCGCCGGACCGCCGACGTTGGCCAGCAGCGGCACCCGGTGCCCGTCCGAGGTCCGGCCCGGACCGGTGGACGCGGCCAGCGCGGCCTTGCGCTCGGCGGCTGCGGCCCGCAGCTCGTCCTGCTTCTCTTGCGCCGGCTCCAGCAGCACGTCGCCCGAACTGCCGTCCACGGCCACCACGGTGCCCTCGGCGACGTCGGTCGCCCCCGGCAGCGCGACCACGGCCGGCACGCCCATCGCCCGCGCGAGGATGGCGCTGTGGCTGGTCGGCCCGCCCTCCTCGGTCACGAAGCCGAGCACCAGGGTCGGGTCCAGCAGCGCGGTGTCGGCCGGAGCCAGGTCCCGCGCGAACAGCACGTACGGCTCGTCGCTGTCCGGCACGCCCGGCATCGGCACGCCCATCAGCCGGGCGACGATGCGGTTGCGCACGTCGTCCAGGTCGGCGACGCGCCCGGCCAGGTACTCCCCGGCCGACGCGAGCAGCGCGCGGTAGGCGGCGAAGGCGTCGTAGACGCCGCGCTCGGCGCTGCTGCCCACGGCGATCCGCCGCGCCACGTCCGCCATCAGCTCCGGGTCCTGCGCCATCAGCGCCTGGGCCTCCAGCACCGCCTGGGCCTCGCCGCCGGCCAGGTTGCCGCGGGCGTTCAGGTCCGCGGCCACCGCCTCGACGGCCGCCTGGGCGCGGGCCTGCTCACGGGGGGCGTCCTCGGTCGGGATCTGCGTAGTCTGCGGCTCCAGCACCGCCGTCCCCATGTGCCGCACCTGGCCGATCGCGACCCCGTGGCTCACACCCACGCCGCGCAGCGTCTTCGTCATGTCACCTGTCTCCGCTGAGATGAGCGGCCCCGCCGGGAACCGCTGTGTGGGGGCCGCCCCGTCATCTCGTCCGGGGCGGGTGTGGGGAAAGATAGAGAGGAGAGGTCAGCTCCAGCTGAACAGCTCGTCGCCGGCCTGGGTCTCGCCGTCCTCGCGCACGTTGCCCAGCGAGTCGGGGGCGGCCTCCAGCGCCACGATCGGCGAGATCGGCGACTTGCCCGCGGCCTCGACGTCGGCCGGGTTCCACTTGATGACGGCCTGACCGCGGGTCACCGTGTCGCCCTTGTTGACGAGCAGTTCGAAGCCCTCGCCGTTCAGCTGCACGGTGTCGATCCCGAGGTGCGTCAGCACACCGTGCCCGTCCGCGTCCACGACGACGAACGCGTGCGGGTGCATGGAGACGACGACACCATCCACCGGAGCGACCGCCTCGGTCGGCTCGCGCACCGGGTCCACCGCGGTACCGGGACCGACCATCGCACCGGAGAACACCGGGTCGGGGACGTTGGCGAGCCCGACGACCCGGCCGGTCAGCGGCGACGTCACAGTGGTCATGGTTTGTGCCTCCCAAGTGCGCAGTACAGCGAAGGGCCGCGGGCAGCGGCGCGACGATCAACTGAAGCCTAAATCATGTCAACTTCGGACATCCGCTGACATTCCCGGGCGGAGACTCACGCCCCGCCCGCTCTGCCGGCCGGCAGCACACCGACCTGCTAGTGGTCTAGTCCTCTTGGTCGATGCGCCGCACTCTACAGGCATCTTGGCGAATCGGGACCATTGCTGTATATGCTCGCGAGAGCAACAAATCATGCCTCCGACCGGGTGACACCCGGCGCGCCTCGATTCGCGCTCCGGCGGACGACCCGCTATGGTTGGTCGAGTCGCCGCAAGTCGGCGGTTAACAGCAGATTTCAGATGCGAAAAGCGCCGGAAACGGCACGGCAAACATCTGGTAAGCTGGAAACACGAAAGAACGAAGCGCCCGGAGGGCCCGCTGGAAGGCGGCTCGAAGGAAGCGTCCGTTCCTTGAGAACTCAACAGCGTGCCA
>NZ_JBHVPD010000029.1:0-90952 GCF_042887525.1 Kitasatospora sp. NPDC057936 | reverse complement strand
GGCTCCAGCACAGCCCACTGGCCATCCGACAGATCCCCACGCCCCATCCGATGAGCCTGGCATCAAGTCCGATGACCTTCCAAAACAGACCCTAGTCACGTGCTGGTCCTTCACTTCTCGATGGTTGGTGTATCGGTGACGGCTTGCCGGGCCTGCTCACCGAGCGCGTCTGGGGCCAGCATTTCGGTCACGTAGCGGGATTGTTCAGCCTACGAAGGTAAAGAGTTTCGGACCAGGCTGTTCCGATTGAACAAACGGGCGACCACATCTGTCGCATGGGCCGTATGGCCAGCGAGGATTCGGTAGCCCCGTGATCATTCAAGGATTAATCACACTTTCCCCGTCCTGGCTTTCAAATCTTCAACTACTGAATCAATGTCGGAGGTCGGTCGGGGATGTCCCGTGCGGCCGCACCAGTGCGACCGTTCACCTCCGCCAGGAAGTTCGTCCGACGCTGGCACCACGCCCGTCGGGGCACAGTCGGGATCCTCACCGCCCACAGCGGTGTCGGCCGGATAGGACGAACAGCAGCGCCCCAACAACAGCTCGCCGCACCGGCGACCCAACCGGTTGCAGGCTGGAGGATCGACGGTCCAGGGGTGGCGGAGAGGGAAGGCCGTGCGCGGGCTCCGGCAAGGCACGTTCCGTCCGGCCTGACTCTTCCTCGGCTATCGCGAGGAAGAGGTGTCGTCTGCCGTGGTTCGCTTGCCCAGGGGTTCTGACCTGCAGAAATCCCTTCGGACGCGGCTGCAGGACTGCAACACCCGGTGGCACTCTCAGTACAACTTCCCAGCCCCCGGCTCAGACAACGGTCCGGCACCCCACAGAAGCACTCGGACACGACTGGCTGCTCCTGGTGAAGCGTCGTCGGGCTCCGGACAGGCAGTACTGACGCACTGGCCGATGAGGCTCATGCGCTCCTCGGCCATGGCGGGGCCTGCAAGGGCTGCGTTGAGCGCCTCATCCTGGTTGCCGGCTCGCCGGCCGACTTCCCGTCCCCCGATGCGGACGCGGGTGATCCTCCAGGGCCATCGAGCGTCTGCGGCGAAGGCACAGGGCGCGACCACGGCCGATCTGGGACAGCGGACGGTCTGTCGCTTGGGGACGCCGTACTTGATCCGGGATACCGCGGGGTCGGGCAAGCGGGGCTTGCCCGAGGCTGCTGGCGGCTTGCCCAGGTTGACCGTCGCAGCGGGCAAGCCCGTCGGGCAAGCCCGTGGCCTGGGCTTTTCGTGGAACGGGCAAGCCGGTGGGCAAGCCGGTGTGAGGAGAGTTCAGGCATCGATCCGAGACGGAGGTGCCATGACTCCCCCATCGTTTTCCCCGGGGCTCTTCGACCGCCTGGATGCCGAATGGGCGCTGCTGTGTTCCGACGGCTCGGTGCGCGCCGTTGTGGCCGGCTGGCTGACGGCCGACCAATTGGGGCCCGGCATCGCCGCGGCCTGTGATGTCTGGGTATCGGATCTCGGTCCGGAGCATGTCCTTGCCGTCCTGCGGCCGGCAGGCAGGCCCGGGTTCGGTGACAGCCTGTCCGACGGGGTGCTGCGTGCGCTCCTTCGGCGCGCGAGCGGGGCCGGCGGTGCGGCGGTGCTCGCCGCTCGCGTCGTGCTGCAGACGATGGTGCCCGCAGCCGTGCGTCTGGCCCGGAGCCAGGTGCGGTCGTTCGGCGGCCGTTGCTTCGAGGACGTCGCCCAGGTGGTCGTCGCCGCGTTGTTCGAGACCGTGGTGTCCGGCCGCATCCACGCGCGGCCTGGCCGTCCCGCCGCCAACCTCATGCTCGACGCTCTCAAGCGCGCGTGCCGCGAGCTCGGTGCCGACCGGGATTCGCTCGACGCCGACGTGTTCGGAGCCAAGGAGCAGATCTGCAGCGGTCCCGGCCCGTACGAGCACGCCTATGCCTCGACCGTGCGCGCCG
Organism: Kitasatospora sp. NPDC057936; assembly: GCF_042887525.1. Taxonomy (NCBI): domain Bacteria; kingdom Bacillati; phylum Actinomycetota; class Actinomycetes; order Kitasatosporales; family Streptomycetaceae; genus Kitasatospora; species Kitasatospora sp. NPDC057936. The sequence continues at coordinate 89,037 of NZ_JBHVPD010000029.1, read as the reverse complement.
CCGCCCACGCCGCGGGTCTGGCATCTGACGAGGAGCCGGACCGCGGCCGCCTCGAACTTCTGGGGCTGCTGGTCGACGCCATCGAATCCGGTGTCCTGTCCCCGGCCGACGCGCGGGCCATCGCCTGGCACTACACGGTTTCGCCCGTGCCGGACGCCCGGGCCGCCGCGGCCGCCGGAACGACCGCGGGCGCCTGGCAGCGCCGCCGCTCGCGCGCCGTGCACGCCCTCAGGGCCTCGCTGCGGCCCGTCGGCTGACCCGTCCCGGCCCTGCCCCTCCTTCCTGTCTGGAGACATCTGTGTCCTCTCTGCTCCCCGCCTTCACCGTCGGGCTCGACACCACCACGCGCCTGCTCGTGCTCGGGGCGCTCGCCTATGTCGTGGCGGGCTGGATCTACGTGGCGTCGACCGGGATCGGCGGCGGCATCCGCCGGCACGAGATCGGGGACGGCGCCCTTGCGGCCGTGGCCGCCGTCCTTGTCTGGACGGCGGTGACGCTGCTGTGGCCGGTCCCTCTTGCCGCACGCACCCTCCGCGCGGTGCGCCGTCCCCGCACGGTGGCGGACCCGGTGCTGTGGCGGCGGCAGACCGTTCCCCCGCCTGCGCTCACGCCCGCGAACACACCGCCGCCGTGGCCGGCGCCGCCGTACTGGTACCGCCAGCGCTACGAGGCCGCCCGGGCCGTGCTCGCCGAGAGCGGGCCGGTCGCCGCACTGGAATCCGTCTCGGGCCTGCTCTCCGACTGCGCCCTGCTTCTCGGCGACGACCACACGTGGACGCTCGACGCCTGGGACCTGGTAACGCACCTCGCCGCCACCGCGGCCACCGCCGACGGGGCCTGCCGGGCCGACGGCGTCTACCGCTCCCTCACCTTCTGCTGACCCCGCCCCTCTTCTCATGTGGAGACGACGATGACCAGGCCCCATGGCCTTCGGGTCCAAGAGCTCGACATCGACGAGGAACGCGTCACCCGCGCCCGCCGGCTGCTCGTCGGGCTCGGCGCGGCCCTCGTCCACCGCCCTTTCGACACCGATGCCCACCAGCGCCTGCACGCCTTCCTCACCGAGGACGCCTCCGGGGTCCTGGCCTCGCTGAGCGTCCTTCGCCGACGTCTCAAGGAGCAGCTGCGGCGCAGGAGCGCCGAGCTGTGCGGCAACCGCCTCCGCCCGGGCGGAGGCGCGTCGTGAGGTTCCTGTCGAAGCGCAGCCCCGTGCCGGCCGAAGAGCATCTCGGTACCGCGGTGGCCGAGGACGGCGACGCCGAGGACGGGGGTGTCGAGGCTGGCGGCTGGTCCACGGGGGCGCGGGCGAACTCTGTGGTCCTCGTCCGCTGGGCCGCTTGGTGTCTGCTGCTCCTCGGCCCGGTGCTCGGCGTGGCCGCCTGGTTCTCGATGCCGGCGCCGACGGCGGCGGGCCTCCCGCAGGCCCAGCCCGGTTTGCCGGCCACGGGGTCGCAGGGCGCGGCGGGTTTCGCCCAGCTGTTCGTCGCCGCGGTCATCTCGGCCGGGGACGGCGACCAGGCCCGGCTCGCCGCCTACTTCCCGGCGGCCTCCGGCCTGCGCCTGGAGGGGACGCCGGGGCGGCGCAGCGGTGAGCAGCTGGCGGTGGTGCGGTTGCGGCAGACGGACCGGGATGTGTGGTCGGTGACGGTGGCCGCCCGCATCACGGGGGCCGGCGGGTCGCCGGGGGCGGCGCCGTCCGCTGATGGGCGGCGCGATCCGAAGGTGGAGGCGGCGGTCGCTTCGGCGGCGGCGGTGCACTACTTCCAGGTGCCGGTGGCGGCGGTGCCTTCGGGTGGCGGCGTGATGGGGTATGTGGCGCTGGCGATGCCGGCGGAGGTGTCTGCGCCGCCGCGGGCGCAGGCACCGGTATTGGTGTATGGGCCGGTGCGCCCGGCGCTGCCGGGCGATGCGCGGACGCAGGCGGTGGCGGCGTTCCTGGCGTCGTATCTGACGGGGGCCGGTGAGCTGGACCGGTATCTGGCGCCGGGGGTGCGTCTGGAGGCGGTGGCCCCGGTGCCGTACACGGCGGTGGTGGTCGACCAGTTGGCGGTGGAGGGTGAGCGCGGCGGTGAGGGTGCCGGTGCGGTGCCGGCGGACGGTGTGCGCGCGCGGCTGCTGGTGGTGCTGCGGGCGACCGGTCACGACGGGGTGCGGGTGCCGCTGACGTACGCGTTGACGCTCAGTTCCCGGGCGGGGCGGTGGGAGATCGCCTCGCTGGACGGTGCCCCGTCTGAAGCACTCGACCCTGCCCCGTCCGGGCCTGCCACCACGTCCTGACCCTCCCCCTTCTCCTCTCCTCCCCATTCCCCTCTCTGGTCTCTTTGTTCGAGGAGTTCGTCATGCACAACGCCGTACTCGCCGCCGGCTGGATCACCACCGGCACCGGCCTGGGCAACGACTTCAAGGCGCTGATCTTCACCGTGGGCATCCCGGTGCTGTGCGGGATCTTCGTCATGGTCGTCGGCTGGAAGACGAAGGCCCCGGGGCCGACGATCATGGCCGTCATCCTGGCCACGGTCGTGTGGGGCCTGTCGGCCAACATGGACACCCTGAAGGACAAGGCGACCGAGGACGTCACCCACTACGACAGCACCCCGGCGGTCCAGAAAGGCGACCGGTGAGCGCGCCCGAGGACGAGGACGTCCTCGTCGGGCGCTGCTACACCAGGGCGCGCCGCTCCCCCGTGGTCGTGGGGGTAGTGCCGGGTGGCGGCGGCCGGAACCTGCGGCTGGCCGGCGGGCCGTACACGGTGACGCAGCTGGGGACGATGGTCGTCTCGGTCGTGGTCCTGGTACTGACGCGGCCGGTGTGGGGCAGGCACGGCGTGGCGGACCTGGCGGTCCTGGCCGGCGTGCCGTTCGGCGCGGCCTTCGCACTGCGGCATCTGCACATCGACGGCCGCAATCCGCTGGCCGCCGCGGCCAGCGTGGTGATGCTGCTGTCCGCGCCCGGCGCGGGTCTGCTGCGTGGCCGGCCCGTGCGGCCGGTGCGCCCGTCGGATACCCGTGCCCTGGTAACGCTCGGTTCGGGCCCGGGGACGCCCGTGCCCGGGCCCGCACTCTCCCCCGGAACCCGCACGGCCCGCACGGCCGCAGGCATCAAGGCCGGGACCGGATCTGCCGGAGCGACCGCGTCCGCCGTGCCGGTGGAGGCGCCCGTCGCCTCCGGGGTCCAGGCCCTTCTCGCCGCCCGCCGTACATCTCTGGGGGACTGACCTGTGGGACGACTGCCGATCCGTCATATCGCCGGCAACGTGATCTGGACGACGCACGGCGCGTGCTGGGCGGTGTGGCGGGTGGGGGCCACCAGCTACACCTACGCCCCGGCCTCGGCGAAGCGGGCGCGTCTGAGGGCGATCGAGGCCCTGCTGAAGGGCCTGACCGGCGAGCCGATGCTGCTGAGCCTGTGCCCGCAGGTGGACCCCGTCGCCGTGGTGCGCGCGATGGTCGAGGGTGTCGACCTCGACGCGAGCCCGCGGTTCGAGCGGCTCGGGCACGCGGTGCTGGACCACCTCGGGCAGATGGAGCTCACCGGGCGCACCGACTGGCTCGCCGTGCCGCTGCCCGCTGCCTCGCCCAGGGACGCGGTGGCGTCGGTGTTCTCCGCGGCGACGGCGGAGCTCTCCGCCCAGCTCGGTCTGGTGCCCGCCCCCGTCGGGGTGCGGGAGAGCGAGCGGCGCCTGGCCCAGGCCCGGCAGATGCAGGCCCGGTGGCCGGCCGGGGTGGCGATGCGCCCGGCGAGCGAGGCCGAGATCCTGTGGATCTACGCGCACAGCATCCGCCGCGGCCTGCTGGAGCCGCAGCTGCCCGGCGACGGCGGGCAGCGGCTGCGCGGACGCGGGCGAGGGATCGCCGCTCTGGAAGACGTCGTACTCGCCGAGGGCAGCGGCGCCGACGGCTCGGTGCCGGTGAACCCGTTCGCGCGCCGCTTCCTGCGGATCTCCAGCGAGTGGGGCGACTCCTACCAGGCGCTGCTGGCCCTGGCTCAGATGCCGGAGGCGTTCACGCTGCCGGGCGCGGCCTACCTGCAGCAGCTGGACGACATCGCGTTCCCGGCGGACTGGGCGGCGCGCCTGGTCATCGTGCCTGGCACCAGGGCGGAGGCGAAGGTCCGCAAGCGGGCCCGGCACCTGCGTGCCCAGGCCGCCGAGTACGCGGGCGATCCGGCCGGTCCGCCGCCGCTGGTGGCCCGCAACGCAGCCGACAACGACGAGTACCACGAGAAGCTGACCGCCTCGCCGCGGGAGGTCGAGATCCGGGCGATGGTCACGCTGGCGGTCTGGGGCGCCACGGCGCAGGAGGCGCAGGACCGGGCGGCCGCGCTGGCGTCCGATTTCGGCGGCGACGACTACGCCTTCGCGAGGCCGGTGGGCGAGCAGCTCGGCCTGTGGCGCTCGATGCTGCCGGGATGCCGCACGCCGCGAGTGATGGCCGGCTACGCGCAGATCCTGCTGGCGCGGGACTTCGCGATGGCGATGCCGTGGTGCGGGTGCCGGCTCGGCGACGAGCGCGGTGGCCTGTTCGGCGTGCAGGTCGCCGCGGGCGGGGCCCGGCCGGTCCTGCTCGACTCCGCCCGGGGACCGCGCGAGGACTGCGCCGCCTCGATGGCGTTCATCGGCGAGCTCGGCAGCGGCAAGTCGGTGGCGATGAAGGCCTCGGTGTTCAACGTGCTCACGCGCGGGCGCCTCCTGGGCCGGCCGGGGTCGCGGGGCCGGGCGGTGGTCGTGGACCGCACGCGGGACGAGGAGTGGGTGCGCTTCGCCCGTGCCTGCCCCGGCACGACCCAGGTCATCCGCATTGGCCAGGGCGCGGAGGTGAGCCTGGACCCGCTGCGGCTGTTCGCCGGTGAGAGCCCGAAGGCGGCGCGGTTCTGCGAGAGCTTCCTGACGCTGCTGCTCGGAGTACGGCCGATGGACCTGGAGGGCGTGGCGCTGTCGGAGGCGGTGCAGGCGGTACTGGAGCGCCCGCATCCGTCGATGCGGCGGCTGGCCGACGAACTCGCCGCGCGCGGCGCCGGCGACGACGCGGCCCGCGGCTTGGCCCGCAAGCTCGCGGCGGTCGCCCGCAAGGACCTCGCCGCCGTGGTGTTCGACGAACACCTGCCGGTGGTCGACACGTTGGGCGCCGACAGCGTCGTGTTCGCCGTCAACGCCCTGCAGCTGCCCAAGAAGGCCGAGCTGGCGAGCGACCACCGCATCGAGCGCCTGGAGTTCGAGAAGGTCCTCGGCCGGGCGGTGATGTACCTGATCGCGGCGGTGGCCCGCGAGACCGTGCTGCGAAGCCCGGAGGAGTTCGGGGTCGTGGTCTTCGACGAGTGCTGGTGGCTGACCAGCAGCGACGAGGGGCTGGAGCTGCTGCTGGAGATGTTGCGCGACGGGCGCAAGCGCAACGCCGCCGCCCTTCTCGGCAGCCACGACCCGGACGACATCGGCCCCGCGGACAGCGAGAAGGGCGCCATCGTGCGGGGTCTGATCCCGCACCGGCTGATGTTCCGCCAGACTTCCCGGCCGCTGGCCGCGCGCGCCCTGGCCTTCCTCGGCCTGGACGCGGCCGACGCGGATCTGCTGGACCTGGTCACCGGCGGCCTGTCGCCGATCGACCTGCCCGAGGAGGAGAAGGCGGAGCGCGCCGGGGAGTGCCTCTATCGCGACCTGGCCGGGCGGATCGGGCTGATGAAGGTGCTGATCCCGTTCGACGAAGCCGTCGCCGACGCGATCCACACCACCCCGGGCCGGGACACCTCGTCCGGGAGGGCGGCCTGATGGGCGCCTGGCTGCGTTCGCTGCGGCTGCTCGGGGCGGCCCGCCTGCGTGCGGCGCTGGCGGTGGCGGTCCTGGCCGCCACCGCGCTCACGCTCCTCACGTCCCTGCCCGCGCAGGCCGACCCCACGCCGGCCCCCGCTGCCCCTTCGGCGCCCGCGCAGCCCTCGGCCTCGGCCCCGGCGCCGACGACCGAGCAGCTGCAGCAGATCCAGGACGTCCTGCGCCAGCAGAGCGAGAGCGTCTCCCCCGACGAGCAGGAGGCCCGTCTCGCGCGCGAGACGGCGGAGCTGCGCAAGCTGCTGCCCGACGAGGGCGGGCTGCTCGGCGCCTTCAACGTCACCGACGCACGCGGCCTGCCCGTCTCCGCCTACACCGTGCGCAGCAGCACCGGCGGCGTCCTGGACTGGGACCTGGGTGTGGAGAACCTTCTGACCGAACTCGCGTTCATGGTCACCAAGTGGCTGATCGCGTTCGGGTGCTGGCTGATCGCCTGGGCGCTGTCCTTCGGGCTGGCGAAGCTGCTGCTGACGCCGGCGCTGTCGGTCGCCGCCTCCCTGCACGCCCAGGTCGTCGTCGCGATGGGGCTGCCCTCGCTGTTCCTTGCGGTGTGCGCGCTGATCTGTGCCGGGAGGATCTTCTTCGGCGACAAGGCCCGCGGCTGGGGGGACGCGGCGGTGTCGATCGTGCTGGCCGCGCTGACCACGACGCTGCTCGCCTCTCCCCCGCAGATGCTCCTGGGCGAGGACCACGGCGCGCTCGCTGCCGCCCGCGGCCTGTCCCTGGAGATCGCCGGCATCGTCCTCCAGACCGACCCCGTCGCGCCGCGCTCCGAGAACGACGCCGCCACACACTTCACTCTGTCCCGCCCGCTCACCAACGCCCTCGTGGACGCTTTCGTCGTCAAGCCGGCGATGCTGCTGCAGTACGGCCGGGTCTTCGACGGCGCTTGCTCGGAGGAGTACGCCCGCGCCCGCATCGCCCAGCTCGCCTGGGAGCGGGGGGCCGATCAGCAGGCCGACAGGATCAAGAAACTCGCCACCACCGTCACCAGCTACCTGCCTGGCGGCGCCATGCTCAACGCTTCTGGGCTCGTCGACCAGCCCATGGACATGGCGCTGCAGTGGGCGGCCCACCACTACGGCGTCCCGCCGATGGAGAAGTTCGAGAAGAAGTGTGTGCCCGGCGACGTCACCGCCGCCAAGCAGGCCAGCCTCGACAAGGTGGGCGGCGGCGCGTTCCTCCTCCTCGCCGCCGCCATCGTCACCGTCCTGATCTGCGCCCTCGCCGGATCCTTCCTCATCGCGCAGTGCCGCATCGCCTGGGACGCCGTCCGCGGCGAGGGCGCGCTCGTGTTCGGCACGATCCCCGGCGCCGGGCGCGCCTACCTGTGGGACTGGTGCGCCTCCGTGCTGCGCTCGCTCGGCCAGATGATCGCCAGCATCATCGCCCTGGCCGTGTTCATCGTGGTCCTGCGTGCCGTGCTCGATCCCTCCCAGAGCGACTGGGGCGGCGAACTGACCCTGCGCTTCCTCGCCATCGACGTTGTGTGCCTGGCGGCGGTGCGCAAACGCCGCCAGATCGCCGCCCGCTCGCGGCAGGTCGCCACCGCCTGGCGCCAGAAGATGTCGTCGGCCCGGATCGGCGGCAGCCACGGCAGCGTCTTCGGCCCGCCCACCGGCCCCGCCGTGAAACCGCCTCAGATCGGGCGCACCACCGCCCGCGTGCTGGTGCGTACCGCCCTGGCCGGTGCCTCTCTGGCCCAGGGCAACCCGTTGGCCGCCGCCGGCTACGCGATGCCGCAGTCGATCGGCGCCACCGCGCTGATGTCCCGTCTCGCACGAACCCAGGGAACGAACCGGCGGCGTCCCGCCCAGCGTCCGGCCCGCCCGAGCGGGCGCCCTGGTGCCCGGCCCGCCGGGCGCCCCGCATCCGCCGCGCCCCGCACGGCCCCGCCGGGCCGCCCCCGTACCGGCCCCACACCGGCCGCCCCGACCGCGCCGGCCACGGCCCCCGGCACGACGCTGGCCCGCCCGGCCCGGCGCGCAGGCGCCCCTGGTCCCGCCGCGCGCGCGGCCGCCCGGCGCCAAGCCGCCACGCCGGCGGCCTCCGCGCAGCAGCAACGGCTTCGCCAGCGTCTCGACCGGGCGAACCGGCCCGTGCCGCCACGGCGGCGGCGCCGGTGAACGAGCCGGAGAAGAAGCGATCCGCCGTCAAACCCCTGCTGCTGGCCGCCGGGATCGTACTCGTGCTGGGTTTCCTGCTGGTCGCCGCCGCCGCGTCGCACGCCTCCAACGCCGCCAACGCCCGGCAGAAGAAGGCCAAGGCGGCCGCCCGCCAGAACGCGGTCCCGTGCCCGGCCGCCCCGGCGGCGGATCCGGACACCGGGCGGATCGCCGAGCAGGTGAAGGCTGTCCTGGCCGGCACAGCCGGATCCGGCACACCGGCCGACCTGTCCCAGCTGGCCGAACAGATCCCCAGCGCGAAGACGATCGTCGCCACCGGCATCCGCATGTCCGTCCCGGCGCGCGGCCAGGTCATCGCGCTGGCCACCGCTCTGCAGGAATCCGGGCTGCGCAACCTTCCCGCGGGCGACCGCGACTCGGCCGGCCTCTTCCAGCAGCGCCCCTCCCAGGGCTGGGGCACCCGCGAGCAGATACTCGACCCCGTCTACGCCAGCGCGCGCTTCTACACCGCCCTCCAGCAGGTCGACGGCTGGCAGCAGCTGCCGCTCACCGTCGCCGCCCAACGCGTCCAGCAGTCCGCCTACCCCGACGCCTACGCCCACCACGAGCCGCTCGCCACCGCCCTCCAGCAGACCATCGCCCCCACCCTGGGCGCAGCCCCCGCCACGGCGACCACCCCCGCACCGGCCGGCTACGCCTCCTGCACCGGCACCGTCCCGGTTTCCGATTCGACGACCGCCCCGGGCACGCTCCCGGCGGGCTACCAGATCCCGCTCGACGCGCCCGTAGCGGTGCGCACCGCGATCCGCTGGGCCCTGGAACAGCTCGGCACGCCCTACCAATGGGGCGGATCCTGCACCAACGCCCACGGCCCCGACCCGTCCGGGCGCTGCGACTGCTCCTCCCTGGTCCAGCGCGCCTACGGCGTCGCCGGCATCCAGCTGACCCGCACCACCTACGACCAGGTCGGCGAAGGCACCGCCGTGCCCGCCGACCCGGCGTCACTACGGCCCGGAGACCTCGTCTTCAGCCGCGGCACCGCGCAGCACCCCGAGCACGTGGCCATGGTGATCGGACCCGGCCTCATCGTGCAGGCGCCGCGCACCGGCGACGTCGTCAAAGTCTCCGAGCTGGCGCAGCAGGGACCGATCCTCGCCGCCCGCAGGATGGTTTCCGGCTGACGACTTCGGCGCCCCGCCGGGTTGCCGCGAGGCGGTCGGCACCGTCCAGTGGGACGACCGGTGCCGGTCGTCCGTCATCCGGTTGAGAAGGCCGTTCTGGCCGTCAGCAGGGCCGCGCGGGCGCGGGCGGCTCCTCTGGTCGCCACGGTCGTTTCCGCCTTTCCCGCCGCAGGCGGGCTGCCGAGGCCCGCGCAGCTGCGGCAGATGCCTGGCCGGGGCACGGGGTCGTGGCACTGCCGGCACTCCAAGTACCGGGCCGGGTGGCGCTCTTGGGTGCGGACGGGCGGCATCTTGTGTTCAAGGCGGTAGCGGAGCACTGCCACCGCCGAGTGCATGGGGGTGGGCAGCCCCGGCAGCAGGGCCTGGGCCAGATCTCCCGGCGTGCTGCCGCGCTCCAGCCACTGCGCGACCAAGGGCGCCAGCTCCCGCGCTTCGGATTCGCCCAGGCGAAGACGCGGTTCGGGCCTGATCACGCGGAACAGGATGGCGACCGCTTCACGGACCGCCTCGTCCGTCACGGGACCCGGATCCGGAACGCTCCCAGGACCCGCCTCCCGCCCCTCCGGCCTGCCGACGGCGGCGGCGGTCACCGGCGAGTCGTCCGGCCCCGCGGGGAGGGAGGGTTCTTCATGCCGGTTCTTTACAACAGGACGGCCTGCACGCCCGGCACCCGCTCCACCGGAGGCCGGACGGACGGCACCCGGTGCCACCAGCCGCGGGACGTCGTAGACGTGAGCCTCGCTGCGAAGCGTGCCGTCGGGCAGACGGATCAACTCGACGCGGTAGAAGCCGGCTTCGGTCAGCTCCTTGAGTGCCTTGCGGACGGCACCGCGGCTCTGCGTGCTGGTGTCGGCCATGTGCCGGCCGTCCTCCCTCCAGCCGTCAGGGCGGGAGAGGAGATCGGCGAGGAGGCCTCGGGCGGTGTAGCTCAGCCGCCGGTACTGCAGAACGGCGTTCGGAAGCACGGTGAAATGACGTGCATGTTCTGTACGATGTAGTCGCATCGGGAGTTTCAGCTCCTGTTGCCGGACCCCGGGGTGTTACCAGCACCGCCGGGGTCGCTCTATCTTCGGTTAGATTACGGAACGTACCACGACACGTGGCGTGGCAAGGGCCCTTCACAGCATCAACCTTGACTTTCCGTCAAGACCGATCATGGTGCGTGGTCCAAGCAGCACGCCGTCGCGGCCACGGTCGCGATCCCACTGTTCTGGATTGAGGCCGCCCAGGGGCGCGCCCCCGAAAGCCCCGACTGGGTCCGCATCAGCGTCGATGTCGTCGCCGACGGTGGAGACGAGTTCACCGTCCACCGCTACGTCGGCGGCGTTCCTCGACCACCGCCGTATGGGCCTCATCGCTTGACGGCGACCCCGATGGCGGTCGGGAGGCGCAAACGCACTCGGCGAGCTAGGCAGCCAGAGACGCCCGTGCTCGCTCGGAGAGCGTTCCGGCACCGGGCACACCTCGGGCCGTATAGCGGCGCATCGTGCTGCGCATCGACTTGATGGACTCGGTGTTGCGCGCGGACGAGATGCCGTCCATCAGGTCCAGCGAGTGACCCCAAGCTTCGACGGCCTCGTCCATGCGCCCCTGTTTGTCAAGCGTGCCGGCGAGTTCGGACATCGTCAGCGCGTGGATGCGCCGGAACTCCTCCGGGTCGCGGCCGACGAGCGCGGCACGCCGGTGCTTCTCCGCACCGCGGTGGTCGCCGAGCTCGCTGAGCGTCTTGCCGGTGTGTGAGCTGATCGTCGCACCCACCGGGCCGACCGCCAGCGCGTAGTCGGCGACCTGGTCGCCGGTGCGCAGCAGGGCGTCTTCGGCGCTGAGGAGCGCGGCCGCGGCCTTCTGCTTCTGCCTGGTGGCGCCGTATGCGCGGGCGCTGGTGATGAGCAGCAGGGCCCGGGTCTGGGCGTCGACCTTCCCGGCCGAGCGGCGCAGGGCTTCCTCGGCCAGATCGACGCAGTGGGCGGGCTGCTTGAGGTTGAGGGCTTGGTGGGCGAGGGCCCGGAGCATCCAGGAGCCGTGGCCGTGGTAGTCCGCTTCGCACGCCAGCTGGTACCCAAGCAGGTAGAAGCGCTGTGCGGCGCCTTCCTGGTTGAGGTCGTGGTGCTTCCAGGCGAGGAGGTAAGCGAGTTCGGCGACGGCGGAGTAGGCGTCGAAGCGTACGGCGTCGTCGCCGAACTTCCCGGAGAGCATCGGGGCGGCGGCGTCGGTGAGGTAGAAGGTGGCGGCGCTCAGGCCGTGGCCGCCGCCGAGCTGCTCGTCGGCGGCTCGGAAGGCCCGGATGGTCTGCCGTACGGCGGCAATTTCAGCCCTGCCGACGCGGGCTCCCGGCTGGCGCGCGCGCAGGGTCCGTGCGACTGCCTCGTGGTCGTATCCCAGGGGCAATGCTAGGGCGGCCGAGACGTAGACGGCCTGCTGGAGAAAGGTTCGGCGGTCGGTGTCCATGAGAGCTCTCCCCAGGTCAGTGGTGGCGGCGACCGGGTCCGTCGACAGCGTCGGCAGCTCCTGGGGCTGCGCGTCGCCGTACCCGATCTCCTCCAGTGTGACGAGGCGTTCGGTGAGCTTGCTCAGCGCCTGTGCCAGGTACTCGCAACTCCTGCCCTGAGGCCGCCGGTGCCCACTGGCCCACAGCGACACCGTCGACTTCGTCGTCCGTACGTCGAGGTCGCCGTTGATGACAGCCTGCTCGCGGTGCGCGCGAGCCACGACGTCCAGCTTCAACCCGTAGGAGCTGATGATCCGCTGGAGGCCGACGTTGGGCTGCGGAGATGCCGTCATGAGTCCCACCCCAGTCTCGGCTGCAAACCGTGTAAACCACTTTCCGTGGTGCTGACTGTACCGAGAGATACCACGCGGGTGTTGAACTGATCGTGCACCTCGGCTTAGCCCAACGTACCGTCAACCCTCTGGTTTGAACGCACTCTTGGGCTGAAGGGCCGCTGAGATCCACCCTCAGTGGCTGTGAGGTGGCCGCCTTCGGGGCTGCGACGCAGATAGCCCCGAAGACCACTCCCACCCCTAGTGAACCGGCGCCCCGGAGGCCTGTCATGAACGCATCGCCCATGGTTGCAACGTACGCGCTGTCTCCTGGCCTGGGGCGACCGAGCTTGCAGCTCGGGAACTGCTCGAACCTGGCGGTGGCCCGTGGGTGGCGGCCGGTGCAGGAATTCTGGGACGTCGGTCCGCGGCCGGGCGACGTCCGCGTCGACCTCGGGGAGCAGTGGGCGATGGCGCTGAAGCAGGCCGAGTGCGGCAGGGTAAAGGGCCTCGTGGTGGACCGGCTTCAGACCGTCGTGCTTGACCCCACCGGTCTGCGGCGCTTGGAGGACTGGGCGTCCGACTTCAATACGTTCATCCACTTCTTCCACGCCCAGCCCTACGGGTCCACGCACCACCAGATCGGCCGTGTACCGCAGAAGGTCGGCGCGTGATGGGCGGCGACATTCCGACACGGGCCGAGACGGCGAGGGAGGCGGTCGGGCGCGCACTGGCGCTGCTCGATATCCGGTTGCCGAGCCTGGCTGCGGTGCCGTACCCGGTGGGCCCGGGCGCCGAGGCGATGGTGGAGCTCGGGGGTGCGACGGCGGCGACGGTGCTGCGGCTGGCGGCCGCGATCGAGGAGTTGTGTCGCGCGTGCCCGGAGGTGGCCGCCCGCATTCGCGCCGCCGCCGGCCACCCAGCCCTGTCCGACCGATGAGAGGGACCACCGTGTGCTCCGCCCCGCCCGCTCCCGCGCCGGCCGACTTCCCCGGGCGCAGCTGGCTCTCCTACTGGACGACCGACCCGGCCGCGTGTCAGGCCGCCTGGGACGACGGCGGGTTGGCTCCGATTCCGCTGGGCGGTTTCTGGGCGGTACAGACCTCGACGTCGCTCGGGTACCGCGCGCTGCGGTCCCTGCCGGGATACGGGCCGGTCCTGCACAGTGTCGCCCGGGGGACGATCGAGTTCCTCGTCGCGCCGGTGGCCGCGGCCGGGCCGGTGCCCGGCATCGGACAGGTCCTGGAGACGGGGCACCTGTTGTGCCCGGCGCCGGAGGCGGCGGTGCCGATGATGACGGCGGCGGGCCTGCCGGTCTGGCGGACTCCGCGGTGGGTGGTGCCGCCGGACGGGACCGGCCGGCTCCCGGACCCCGGAGAGGTGCTGCGCGCGCTCGCGGAGGACTACGAGCGCGTCCTGGCCTCCTCCCTCGCGGAGCAGGGGGAGCAGCGTTCGGGGCCGGCCCGGCCGGACGCGGATCGGGTGGTGGCCTTCATCGAGGCGGGCCGCGCCGGCCGTATCTGAGCGCGGACCCGCGAGTCCGCGCGGTGGACTCCTGGTGGCCGAGCGGCTCTCGGCCACCAGGGACGACGCCCGCCCGGGGCGGGTAGGCCGCGGCGGGACAGGGTGCTCGGCCTCGCAGAGCGCTCGCTGTCCCGTCGCCGGCCCCGCTCCCGGCGGGACGTGCCCGCGGGGAGCAGGGTGCTGCCGTGCCGCTGCAACCGGCGCGGCGTCACCCCTTCGGGACCGGCCGCCTTGCCGGCGGTCGAACGGTGGGTCCCGGGCGATTCGACGCGCGCCCGGGGCCCACCGCGCCAGACCCTTCGACGACACCACAGGGATAGGGATGAGGACCAAGATGGGATGGGGCGGGACGGCGTTCGCCGACGGACGGACGGGACTCGCGGCACCTCCGCGGGCGACGGCCACGCCAGCCCGGCCAACCCGGCCCGGCGCCGTTTGCCGGCCCACGGGCGAGGAACCGGCGGCGCGGGCACGGCCGGCCGCCGTCGTGCCGGAGGACGTGCCGCCGCTGCGGGTGCTCGCCTGGGACCTGGAGGACGCCGACCAGGTCCTCGCCGCCGAGTGGCTGCGCGACCAGGACCACGACGTCGCCCTGCTCTGGGGCCTGGACACCCGGCGCTTCCACCGGTTCCAGGAGGCGGTCGCCCGGCACTGCCACACCCAGCGTGTCGAACGCCGTGACCGGTGCGCGGCGGTGGTCCTCCCCGACGACGGGCCCTTGGTGGTCGGCTACGACTTCCCGCCCTACGCCGCCCCCTGGCCCTTCGCCGCCCAGGTCTCCGTCCGCCTGCGGGACACACCCGGCGGCCGCGGCCGCTCGCTGCTGCGGCTCATCGCCGCGGCCCCGTGCACCTGGGCACCACAGCGCGCAGACACCGAGGCCCGCTGGCTGGCCGCGATCGCCCGACACGAGCACGTCCTCGTCGCCGGCGGCTGGCCCGCGAACCCGGACGGCGACGACACCGACACCGTGCTCACCGACGCAGGCCTGCCGGCCATCCCGGCCACCACACCACCCGACGACCGGCCCCATCCGGGCCGGATCCACATCAGCACCACCCTGCTGCCGGCCGTCACCTCCCTCACCACCCCCGACGACCCCGAACTGCGCGACATCACCCCGCACCCGCCGCTGCTCGCCGCCCTCGACTGGCACCCGCTGCGCACCGGCCTGGCCGTGAGGGGACGCTGATGTACGAGCAGGCGGACCTCGACGAGGCCCTACGGCTGGTCGACCTGGCCCAGCAGCGCATGCCCGGTGTGGAGTTCGAGAACGGCGAGCCGCTCCTGTCGGAGGACGGCGCGCTCGCCTTCATCGTCACCGCCCTCGGCGCGATCGGGGGTCCCGACCTGCCCACGCCCGTCGTCGACGAGCTGCCCGGCGTCTTCACCTTCACCGCGATGTTCCAGCTGATCATGAACGGTCCGGGGCCGGTGGCGGAGGTACTGGAGGACGCCGCCGAGGGGCTGAGGGAGCTCCTCACGTCGGACCCCGGCCCGGAGAGGATCCTGTCCCGCCTGCGGATGCTGTGCATCGTGGTGGCCACCCTCCCCGAAGTCGTGGACATCGCCACGGATCCCGGGCCGCCCTGACCTCTGCTCCTCCGTCGCCCTGGACGGCGGCGGACGGTGGCCGGCAAAAGACCGACGGGGCCTGGGGAGGACCCGGGGTCCACCGCCGGCCGAAGCCGCCGCAGGCCACCCGACTCGCAGCGGCCCGGCCTGCTCACAACGCCCATGTGGTCCCGCAACAAGGCGGGGCGCCGGAGCAGGCCACTCGGGCCGGGCCGACACCGGCCCGGCCCGAACCCGGAAGCACGACTACACGCCACAGGAACCCCGTTGACACCCACAAACCGCGCCACAACCACCACCGACGCCACGGCCGCCCGCCACCGGCAGGCGGCCGCCCTCGCCGCACGCACCGGCATCCCCGTACTCCTGCTCGCCACCGAGCCCGACGAACCGGTCCTCGGCCTCACCGCCGCCGGCCAGCCCCGCCACTACACCTCCACCATCGCCTCCTACCGCAACGGCCTGCGCGCCGAAGTCCACACCCCCGCGGGCCCCACGCCGGAACAGCTCGTCCGCCGGGCGCTGCCCGGCGCCGCCACGACCGACCCTGGCATCCTTGCCACGCCACGCGAGATGACCTGGGGAGTGGAGGCCCGCCACGACGGGCTGCTCGCCCGCGCCGGAATCTGGTGCGGCTGGACGCTGCTCCACGTCACCGTCGACCCGAAGGGACGCGGACCGGTCCCGGCACTGCGGCTGGTCGGCACGGACACCCTGCCCACCGGCCGCCCCGGCCTCCCTGCGGGAGGCGGCCGATGACCGTCCACGACACCGTCGCCGCCGACCCGGCGGCCGGACCGCCGGAGAACGCCGTGACCGACGCACTCGACCAGGCTTACCAGGCCCTCGCCCCGCGCACCGCCCTTGTCTACCGCACCCTCGGAGTTCTCCCGCTGCCCTCGACCCGGATCGACCCCGGCATGGCCGCGGCGGCCACCGGCCTCGACCCGGCGGCCACCGAACTCCACCTCACCACCCTCACGCAGGCCCGGCTCATCGCACCCGCCGACGACGGGATGTTCGACTTCGTCGCCACCGACGGCCGGCGCCACGCCGCCGCCCTCGGCCGCCAAGAGGACAGCACCGGCGCGACCGACAAGGCCCGCCATCGCGCCCTGGACTGGCTAGTCGCCGAGTTCGCCGCCGCCGGACGCGTCGTCGACCATTACCGGCGCAGGATCGACCCTCAGGTCATCTACCCGCCGCCGCACCGCGCCGCTGTCGCCACCACAGAGCAGGCCCTCGCCTGGCTGCGCACCCGCAGCACCTACCTGCGGCCCGCCCTGGAGGCTGCCGACGCCTACGGCCTGGACTACATCGTTAGCCAACTGGTCTATGCAGCTTGGCCGTTGATTCTTCGCGAGCGGGACTACGGCCAGTGGATCTGGATGCACGACCTCGCGATCCCCGCCGCGCGGAACCTCGCCGACGCGGCCCCCCGCACCCGTACAGGCGGCGCCCGCCTCATGCTCCGCGAGCTCTACGGCGCCCGCGCCGCCGCCCTGCGCGCCGTGGGCCGTCACACCGAGGCCATCGAGGACTGCCACAGCGCGCTCGCCTCCGCCAAAAGAGAAGCCGACGAGACCGGCCAGGCCCAGGCACTCCACAACCTCGGTGCCTGTGCCCAGGCGGCCGACGCGCCCATCCTCGCCCTCATCTACCTCACCCGGGCCCTGGAGCGCCGATGCGACCTGCACCGCGCACGGGACGCCGGCGTGACCCGGCTCCTCCTCGGCGTCGTCGAGCACGAGCTCGGCAACCACCCTGCGGCCCTCACCCACCTGCACACCGCGCGCCGCCAGCTGGAGGACGCCGACGACGCGCTGAACGCGTCCCGCGCCCAGGCCTGGTGGGGCCGCGTGCTCGCCACGGTCGGTGTCTTCGACGATGCCGACAAGGCGTTCGCCGCCGCCAGAGAGGGCTTCCGGGAACAGGGCGCCGACCTGTGGGAAGCCCGAACCCTCCTGTGGGAGGGCGAGAGCGCCGCCGCGCAGCACCGCAAGGAGACGGCCATCGCGCTGCTGCGCCAAGCCCACGCGCTGTGCACCGGCAGCCTCGACGACGTGCAGCGCGTCGAGGCTGCCCTGCAGCGACTCGACGCCGACCCGACCGAGCCGACGGCCGTCCTGGCGCACCGGCGCTGACCGACATCACCACCACCGAGCGCATTGGAGCCGATGCATGCCCCTCCTCACCGCCGATCCGCAGGCCCAGCCCGCCCACGGGCGGCCCTGCCCGAGGTGCGGGTCCCGTCTGCGCCTTGCCGAGCCGCAGCGCGCCATGCTGTGGCGGATCGCCATGGGCGAGACCCTCAAGGCGATCCGCACGCGCTACGGCTGCGGCAAGGACAAGGCCGCCAGCGCGCTGGGCGAGGTGATCCAGACCCTTGGGGCGACCGGGCGGGCGCAGGCCGTCGACATCGCCTGCCGGGCTGGGCTTTTGCCCTTCCCCGACACCACTCAGAAGAAGCAGTTGCTGGTCCGGCCCAGCCAGATGCGCGTCGCCATCCGCCTGGCCGCCGGGGACAGTTACGCGAAGATCGCCGCCGACCTCGACTGCAGCCCGGACACGGTGAAGTCCCACCTGCACGCGCTGTACAAGGCGCTCGAAGCGGTGAGCGCGCCGCACGCGGTCTACTCCCTGCACGCCCGCGGGATGCTCCACACCCACCACCCGTGCCCCTGCCCGACGCCGCCCTCTCCACGGGCCGTCGGCCGGTAGGGGCCTCCTCGGCGCCGTCCGATCGACTCGGGGCGGCGGTGGTTCCTTCCTGCCGTTCTCGACGGCCTGCTCGTCCGAGCCGGGTGTCAGGTGAGCAGGAGCAGGCCGTCCCACTGGGGGTGCCTGGCGGCTGGCGCCCGCTCGGCCCGCCGCCTGGTCCGGGAGAAGCTGACGGAGTGGGGCTTGGAGGAACTGGCCTACGCCGCCAAGCTGATCGTCTCCGAGCTCGTCGGCGACGCTGTCAAGACCGGCTGCCTGACGTCCATGCAGGTTGGCAGCCGACAGCCCACCGCCCGGCGCGTGCGCGTCTACGTCCGGGATGGCTCCCGCACGCTGCCGGTCCTGATCACCGCCGACGAGGAGGATGAAGGCCACTGCGGGCTCGCCACTGGTGCACGAGCTGACCGAGGGCCGGTGGGGCGTCATCCTGGAGATCTATGGCAGGACCGTGCACGCCGACCGCGCCATCCCGAAATTGACGTCCGTCGCGGGTACGTGGGCAACGGCCTCGTGCTGTTCGGCGCGCGGTTCGTCAGCCGGTGGCGCGCAGGAGGAGCAGGTCGAAGACCGGTCCGCCGGTTCCGGCCTGGTAGGGCCCGGCGTAGTTGTGGTAGAGGCGGCGGGCTGGCTGGTTGCCGGGCATGACGAGCAGGGAGGACCAGGCGGGGTCGAGGATGCGGAGAAGTTCGGCGTGCAGGGCGGTGCCGATTCCGTGGCCCCGGAGGCCTGGTCGGACAGCGAGTTCGCAGACCCCGATCAGCCGGGTGGTGGTGCGGGCGGGTTCGGGGATGGTGGGGAGCAGCTGTTCGCCGTACCAGTAGGCCGGGGTAGCGGGGAAGGCGTAGCCGAAGCCGGCCGTCTCGCCGTCGTGGTAGGCGGCGATGAGGGTGAAGCCGTCGTGGCGGGTGTGGCCGGTGATCTGCCGGCGGAGGCTGTCGGGGTGAGGCCGGCTGCTGCTGTTTCGCGGTCGTCGTGGTGGGCGTCGGTCCAGACCTTGGTGAGAGTGTCCAGGAGAGCGGGGACGTCGCCCGGGCCATAACGGTGGAGGGTGGTGTCCGGGCGGGTCGGCTGTTCGGGAACGGGCGCGGGCTCTCTTTGGCCGGTCATCCGGCGGTGAGGACGAGGTCGGCGCGGTGGAGGAAGTCGGCGACGTCGTGTTCGGTGCGCCAGGGGTTGAGAGTGGTGGTGAGGGTCCGCAGGTAGGTGCGGCTGCGGGTGGAGTGGACGTTGCTGAGGATTGTCAGGGCGCGTTCGCCGGCTTCGAGGCCGGGTTCGAGGTTGCGCTGTTGGAGGTGGGCGGTGGCGATGACGGCATGGCGGATGCCGACGGCGCGGCTGAAATCAGCGGCGGGCATGGCGGCGGCCTGGAGGTTCCAGCGCAGTGCTTCGGTGGGGCGGTTGAGGTCGCGGTAGACCTCGGCGGCGTCGGCGGCGACGCGGGCGCGGGTGAGGTAGGCCAGCCAGTCGGGGTCTCGCGGATCCGTCTCGGCGGCGTCGACCAGCTGCTCGCAGCGGCTGAGGGCGGCGGCGGCTGCAGGAGCGTCGCCTGCCTGGCCGTGGGCTCGGGCTTCAGCGAGTTTGGCGAAGGCGAGTACGCGGGCCGGTGCGGTGTGTCTGGCCCGGTCGTAGGCGCCCTCGGCCATGTCGATCGCTTCCTGGGGGAAACCGCGCAGGTAGGTGTGGAGGCTCATCGTCGCGAGGACGTACGAGCCGACTGCGGGGTCACCGGAGGCGCGGGCCAGGCGCAGGGCTTGGACGAAGTGGGCCTGGGCGGCGGCGTGGTGGCCCATGTCGACATCGTGCCAGGCGGCGACACGGGCGAGTTCGGCGGTGGCGGAGAACAGTTCGGTGCCGATGGCATCGGTGAAGGTGCCGCGCAGCAGCGGGGCGGCGCGCTGGCTGAGGCAGTCGGTGACCATGGAGGCGCGCCAGTTTCCGCCTCCGTACTTGGAGTCCCAGCGGCGTGCGTCTTCGGCGGCGGCCCAGAGTTCGTCGAGGTCGGTGCGGCCGACGCGGCGGCCGGCGACGCGGGCCAGGGGCGGGTCGGTGGGGACGGCCAGCCACCGGGTGACCGGGGCGGTGTAGGCGGTGAGGGCGAAGGGGCTGGCCTTGACGAAGCTCCGGCGGTCCACAGTGCTCCAATATTCGGCCGCGAGGTCCAGGGCCTGATCGGGGTCTCTGTGGAAATTCAAGCCGGTTTCGAGGGTGGGCGTGGGCGTGTCGGCCATGCCCATCTCTTCGAGTGACACCGTCCGGCCGAGCCGTTCGCCCAGCGCGATGGCCAGAAGCGCAGGTGCGGGCGGGTCCGGGACCATGGCACGGGCGGTCCAGTTCCTGATCGAGGTATGCGTGTACGCGCGGTTGACGCCCGCTCTGTCGGCGAGCTCGTTGACGCGGTGCGCGAGGGCGGCGTTGCTGGCCGCGCTGTCCTCGATGAGCCGGGCGAGGCGGTGGTTCGGCTCCCGGCGTTGCGCCATGGCGACCCCTCTGGTGTCCGGACGGACCTGTGGACCCCGGGATGGCAATCCGGTCTTCCCCGTAGCCGCTCTCCAGGGGAACCGAGCCTAGTTCCAACTCACCGTACGTGGACGGGCTTTCGCGATTGTGAGCCCCCTCTGTGAGCCCTGCTGGTGCCTCCGCCTGGGGTGTTGTCTGGTCTTCCCCGGGAAGCCGAGCAGGTTTCGGCCCCCCGGGGGCAATCCCGCGCTGCCACAGGAAGGAACCGGTCTGCCGTGGACAAACCCGACTACTTCCGCGATCCGCCGCCGCGCCGCACCGGGGCGCTCGGCTGGCTGGAGAAGCCCGACGGGCGGTTCGCCGTCATCCGCCGCACCCACTGGACGCCGATCTCCCGGTGGGGGCTGCCCGGCGGGTCGGCTCCGCCGAACACCCACCCCCGGTCGGCGCTGACGCTGGTCACCGAAGCGAAGCTCGGCCTGCGGATCACCCCCGGCCGCAAACTCGCCAGCGACTACGCGCCGCACAAGCCCGGCCAGCACGAGGGCACCAATGAGATCTACCACGTGGCGGTGCCCTCCAGCGCCGAGGCCGAGATCGCCGCCGACTGCGGCTACGTCGAGCTTCGGTGGGTCACCCTCGCGCAGGCCTGCGAGCTCGCGGTGGACCACGAGCGCTGGCGCATCGAGCAGTGCGCCCAGGCGCTGGCCGACGGCTCGTACCGGGACCTCTACCTCGGGCTCCCGTTCCACTGACCCACCACCACCCACTGATCGAGGAGGCACCGTGTTCTTCCCCTACCCCGTGATCGAGAGCCTGACCGAAGAGCAGGTCGAGCGGTGGAGCCAGCACTTCGCCGGCGACCGGCACGAGCGCCCGCGCTCCATCGAGGAGGGCATCTGGCGGCGCACCCAGGAGGCGGCCAACGCCGAGCAGTCCGGCTGGTCCCAGGACTCCCACGGCCGGCGCCGGGTCGTCCACTACCGGTACGAGTACGGCATCAACCGGGTCTTCCCCGTGCCGCGGCTGGTGCTGGACAACCTGTACCTGATGGTGTCGCACCTGGCCCCCGCCGACGAGATCGCCGCCTACCGCGCCGACCTGCACACCTGGCTGGCAGAAGCCCGCTGGCGGCAGCTGCCCGGCGGCGGCTGGACCAAGGGTGACCTGTTGCTGCACATCACCGAGCACGACGAGCACCCGCAGGACGAGCGCGCCGCCCGCCCGACCCCGGCCGGCTTCCGCTCCCTGGACGTCACCTTCATCAACGGCGGCCACGACGTCCACCGCACCGTCCGCAACCTGCCGTGGGACGTGCTGGCCGGCGGGATGCGGATCAAGGAGCAGCGGGGCGAGCCGACGATCGCGCCCGACCTGGCCGAGCTGCTGGCGCACGGCCCGTTCATGGTCGAGGTCGGCTGCGGCACGTCGATCGAGGCGGGCATCCCGCCGCTGCACTACCTGCACGAGGTCTACCGGGTGACCGCCCGCAAGGACAACTCCCTCACCCAGTCCCACGCCTTCACCCTCTCCCCCCAGGCCGACACCCTGGTGCGCGAGATGGTCCTCGGCGCGGAGTTGAAGGCGCCGGACCTGGTGACGATGTTCCGGGCCTGCTTCCTGGCCGAGCCGACGTTCGCCCACCGGGCCCTCAAGGCGCTGGCGGATGCCGGGCTGATGGTCGGCCCGGTCGTGACGCACAACTTCGACGTCCTGTCGGCCCGGGCCGGGCTGGCGGAGTGCTTCGTGCGGCGCTACGACCAGAAGATCCCCGAGATCCCGTTCGACCCGCGCGCGAAGTCCCTGCTGGTCGTCGGGCTGCACGCGGACCGGCGGGCGGTACAGGAGCGGGCGCGCAAGCGCGGCATGCGGGTCTTCTTCGTGGACCCGGAAGGTCTGGAGGAGAACGGCGTCTTCAAGGAGTACCCGGTCGAGGGTGCCCGCGAGGGGGACGTGATCGTGCGCCAGGGGGCGATCGAGGCGCTGGGGCGGCTGTGCGAGCTGGCTGGCGTCACCGTTCCGGACACGATCAGTGACCGTCCGGTTACGCGATAGCGTTCGGGGGTGCGCCCGGGGACCGTCCGGGCGCACCCCCGAAGTCCCCACCGACGCAAGGACATTGAACATCATGCGCGTTTCCGTGATCGGCTGCGGCCACCTCGGCGCCTCCCACGCCGCCGCGATGGCCGAGCTGGGCCACGAGGTGATCGGCGTCGAGATCGACCCCGCCAAATGCGACGTCCTCAGCACCGGCAAGTCCTGGTTCTACGAGGCCGGCTTGGACGAGCTGCTGGCCAAGCACGTGCCCACCGGCCGGCTGCGCTTCACGACCGACCCGGCTGAGGCCGCCGCCTTCGCCGACCTGCACTTCATCGCCACCGGCACCCCGCTGCGCGAGGACGGCCGCGGCTACGACGCCGGCCAGGTCATCGGCGCCGTCGAGACCCTGGTGCCGCTGATCGACCGTCCGGCGACCATCGTCGGCAAGTCCACCGTCACCGTGGGCACCGTCGCCACCCTCCAGCAGCTCGTCGCCGACAAGGCCACGGTGCCGGGCGTCGAGCTGGTCTGGAACCCGGAGTTCCTGCGCGAGGGCTACGCCGTCCAGGACTCGCTGTTCCCCGACCGGCTCCTCGTCGGCCTCACCTCCGACACCGCCCGCAAGGCCATCGAGGAGGTGTTCGCGCCGATCCTGGCCCGCGGCGACATCGAGATGGTCGTCACCGACCCCCAGACCGCCGAGGTCGCCAAAGCCGCGGCGAACTCCTACCTGGCCGCCAAGATCAGCTACATCAACGCCGTCGCCGAGGTCTGCGACCTCACCGGCGCCAACGTCGACGACGTCGCCTACGCCATGGGCATCGACAAGCGCATCGGCCACGCCGGCATGCGCCCCGGCCTCGGCTACGGCGGCGGCTGCCTGCCCAAGGACGTCGCCGCCTTCGCCTACGCCGCTGGCGAGATGGGCGCCGCCGGAGCAGCCGGACTCCTCGACGCCGTCCAGGCCGTCAACCGCGGCCGCCAGCACGCCGCCGTCGCCCTGATCACCAACGCCCTCGGAGGCAGCGCCCGCGGCCGCACGATCGCCTTCCTCGGCGGCGCCTTCAAAGCCGGCACGAGCGACGTACGCGACTCGCCCGCGCTGCGCCTGGCCGCCCGGCTCCACGAGCTTGGCGCCACCGTGCAGCTCTTCGACCCCAAGGCCCTGGACAACGCCCGCCGCTCCCACCCACAACTGTCCTTCGCCGACAGCACGCTGGATGCCGTCGAGGGCGCCGACGTCGTGGTCATCGCCACGGAATGGACCGCGTTCACCGGCGACCCGAAGCTGCCCGAAACGGCTGGCGGGCGGGCGCGGACCCGCACGGTGGTCGATGTCCGCAACGCCCTGGAAGCCGACCCCTGGCTCGCCGCCGGCTGGACCGTCCACCAGATGGGCCGGCCGTCCCGAACCCCCGCCGCCTGACCGCCCCGGGCGAGCCCGCGGCCGGGAGCACCACCCCGCCCCCTGTAGAAGGAGTGATGTCCGGTGCAAGATCTCTTCGACCAGATCCACCAGCTGCGCCTGCGCGACGAGCGGCGCAGCGGGACCCCCGACGAAGCGGTGAAGGAGCTGCTGCTCGTCTCCAAGGTCGCCGAGGAGGCGTGCGAGGCCGGCGAGCTCTACCGCCGGTCCAAGGGCTGGGGCACCGGCGGCCCGGTGAGCGCCACCCCGCGTGAGGCCCAGCACGAGATGTGCGCCGCGGTCATGGCCGGGCTGGTCGCCCTGGACCGGCTCTGCCCCGACGGCGACGCCGCTCAGGTGTGGGCCGGCTACCTCGCCTACGGGTACGAGCGGGCGCTCGCCGAAAACGCCGCAGCCGCCTGACCCAACCGACCCCACTGCGGCCCCGGCCGGACGCCCCGGCCGGGGCCGCACCGTGTCCCAACTAGGGAGGACGAGATGACGGAACCCAAGGACTGGCTGCCGCGCGCCCAGTGGCTGGCGGGACTGCCGTTGGCATTCACCGTGGCGTCCGCGCTCGTGACTGACCACCGCGGCCGGGTGCTGCTGGTCAAGGCCAGTTACCGGCTGGAGTGGTCGTTCCCTGGCGGGATTCGGGACCGCAGGGAGTCGCCGGCCGAGTGCGCCGCGCGGGAGCTGCGCGAGGAGACCGGCCTCCAGCTTCCGGCGGGCGGCCTGCTGGCGATCTCCTGGGCGGACCAGGTCGAAGAGAGCGAGCGCGCCGCCGCGTCGTACCTGTTCTACTTCGGCGCCATCGAGCACACCACCCCGATCACGCTGCCCGCGGACGGGGAGATCACCGACTACGACTGGGCGCTGCCGGCCGACGTCGAAGCCGCCGCAAGCCGCAGCCGGGGAGACCGGTTGCGAGCTGCGCTGACCGCCAGGAAGACCGGCGTCACCGAGCCCATCAGCGCGCAGAAGGTGATCTGACCCCCTGGAACCTCAACGCGGGGGCCCCACCACGGCGGCAGGGGCGCCCCCTGCGGTGTGGGCCGAGCAGGTGCTCGCCCGTTTCCGCTGATCGGGCCCGGGACAGAGATCAAAGTGATGTCTGCACCCCAGCCAAGGCCGGCCACCCGCCCCGCCTGGTGGCTCCCCCCTGACCAGTACGTCCAGACGCTCCCCAAGATCACCATGTATGGATGCTTCTTCGTGACCGACCAGGCCGGTCGACCGCTCGGGCTACGTTCCGCCCTCGACCCGGACGAATGGCAGTGGCCGGGAGGCAACGCAGACCCCGGGCAGACACCGTTCGAGACCGCGGTCCGCGAGTTCGCCGAGGAGACCGGCCACAACTTCGCCGAGCTGCAGCCGGGGCTGTTCGCGGACCCGCGACTGCTCGCCGTGCTCTACCACCGGCCCGTTGCCGACTGGCCCTGCGGGAAGATCGGTCTGGTCTTCGACGGCGGCCGGATGACCGATGAGCAGCTGGCTGGCATCCGGCTCAGCGACGAGCACACCGAGTGGCGCATCGCCTCGTTGCCCAGCTGGCGCGCACTCACTCAGAACGGGCGCTACACCACGATCACCATCGCCGACAGGGCCCGGCGTGCCGGGGAAAGCGCCTACCTGGAGCTTTAAGCTTTACTGATCTGCGACAGAGCCCGGGGCAGCCGGACAATGACTCGGCGCGCCGGCCGTCGTTGACAGGGCGATAACCTACGATCAAGATCAGCGCATCGCCGCCACGACCAGCCTCGCTGTTATCCCAAGTTGAAGGCCAGGGCCGGACCCAGGGCGGCTTTGCCTCACCCCTCACCCGCCACCGCCATGCGGATGCTGCACGAGTACGACGAGCAGACGGCCGAGACCCCAGCGAGACTCGGAGCATGAGCGGGAGATCGTGGCCGACCATCCCGGACTGGCTCAACAACGCGGCCGGCGACAACATCGCGGACATCCTGGCGCAAGGGCACCGTGGTCAGCAGCTGCTGGAGTTCTATGCCAAGGACGTGACCGACACCGTCACCGCCGCGTTCGGCGAGGTGACGTTGCCCACGCTCACGCTCTACATCCATACGCTGGTCCGCGCGGACCAGATCCTCAAGGACGCGATGGCGGACCTGCACCTGCCCGAGGGGCTCCAGGAACGCACCGGCCCCGAACTCCACTGGCGCATCACTGCGGCCTGCTGGATCGCCCGCGAGCAAGGACTGGCATAGCTGCGCAGGCCCCCGGGCCGTCCGGCCCCGCTACCAGCCCCCGAGCCGGAAGCCGTCCGGCTCCTCCAGGTCGTCATCGAAGCCGTCGTCCAGATCCTCGGCGGCGCCGGCGACCGCGCGGTGGCGCTGCGCGAGCTCGGCCGCGTCCTGGCCCGGGCGGGCACCTGGTGATCACCCGAGCGACGCGCCACAGCGCACACCCGCCCTGGCACGCCCAGATCGACGCCGCCGAACTCGTCCAGGAGCACCTCGACGAGCGGCCCGGTGAGCCCGCAATGTGGGAGCACCTCTACTGACTGTGGATCGAGCGCGCCGACGAGCTACGCCGCGAGCTGGGCCAGGACCCGGCCGAGACGATGCTCCGCGAGGGGCACCGAGTACTGCCCGCGTTGCGCGGGCGCCGGGCCGTCCTGCTGACCCTGCGGCACAGCGGGGACGTTTGGGACGGAGCGGACGGATCGGTCGTGGCCGATAGGATGCCCGCGCCCGGCAGCGGGCCCGTGTCCGGCGAGAGGATCCCCCAGTGCACGAGCAACGTCCCGTCCGTGCGGCGGTGTTCTCGGCCGGGTCCTGGGGCACCGCCATGGCCAAGGTGCTGGCCGACGCCGGCGCCGACGTCGTCCTGCACGCCCGGCGCGACAAGATCGCCCACGCGATCAACACCACGCACCGCAACCCCGGCTACTTCCCCGACGTCGAACTGACCTCCTCCGTGACGGCCACGACCGACCCGGGCGCCGCGCTGGAAGGCGCGGACTTCCTGGTGCTGTCCATCCCCGCGCAGTCCCTGCGCGAGAGCCTCGCCCTATGGACGCCGCACATCGGTCCGGACACGGTGGTCGTGTCGCTGATGAAGGGCATCGAGGTCGGCACCGGGCTGCGGGCGAGCGAGGTCATCACCGAGGTGACCGGCGTCGGCGCGGACCGGGTCGCGGTGCTGTCCGGCCCGAACCTGGCGGCCGAGATCATGGCGGGCCAGCCCGCCGCCGCGACCGTCGCCTGCCCCGACGAAGACGCGGCACACCGCTTCCAGCGGGCCTGCCACACCCCCTACTTCCGGCCCTACACGTCCACCGACGTGATCGGCTGCGAGCTCGGCGGCGCGGTGAAGAACGTCATCGCCCTGGCCGTCGGCATCGCCTCAGGCATGGGCCTGGGCAACAACTCCACGGCCATGCTCATCACACGAGGCCTGGCCGAGGCCACCCGCCTCGCCGCCGCCATGGGCGCCGACCCGACCACCCTTGCCGGCCTGTCCGGCGTCGGCGACCTGGTCGCGACCTGCGCCTCCCCGCTCTCCCGCAACCGCACCTTCGGCACCCACCTCGGCCATGGCCTGAGCATCGAGCAGGCCGCGGCCGCCACCCGGCAGACCACCGAAGGCGTCAAGAGCGCGGAGGCGATCCTCGCCCTGGCCCACGCCCACGGCGTCGAGATGCCGATCACCGAAGTCGTCTCCGCTCTGCTCCACGAGAAGGTCACCCTGGCCGAGGCCGCCGGCGCGCTGATGCAGCGCCCGCCCAAGCCCGAGCGCTGACCCCCGCGGCACCCCCTTGCGGGGGTGTGCCGCCACCGCCTTCGCTCTCCCGCCACGGAGATTCCCACCCATGCACGGATCCGTGCTACCCGCTGCCCAGACCGCCCTGACCCTCGCCTTGACGGGCTGGATGATCACCGGCTTCACCCGCCTGCCCGGCCGCTGGCGCCTCACCCTCGGCAGCTACCTCGCCTTCGCCGGCTGACCCGCTTCGAACGGCCGCCATATAACGGATTGGCAAACCTCTGGCGGGTGATGTCCGGACGGAGCGGTCTGGGCGGCTTGGTCCAGACGAGATATCCGTTGCGAGCCAGGAGGTTGCCGTGCGCCGCCGTCCCGTTCCCCGCACGACCCGTCTGGGGGCGTCGTGATCGCTGCCGACGCTCTCGATTGGGGCACCCAGGCCACCCCGTACCTGGCGGCCGCCGTAACTGCGGGCGGCGGAACGTGGATTTGGGCGGCGCGGCGCCGACTGAGCCGGTGCCGTTCGGCACTGGCTCGGCGGTCGGTGGTCGAGGTCATCCCCACCACCGCATTCGACCCGAGCGAGGGGGAGGTCGCCCGCTTCGGCCGCCACCTGGCCCGCGTCCACCTCGCCGCCGGCAGCGTTCCCGCGCGTGGCTCGGCCGTGCGACTGCACTACAGCTCCGAGGGCGGGCGGATGCACTGCTATCTGGAGGGGCCGGCCGAGGCGGCGGCGGTGCTGGCGATGCCGGGCTTCGCCGGGGTGGAGGTCCGCGTTGCCGGGGCCCGGAGCGCGATCACCCCGGTCCGCTTCGCCGTGGCGAAGGACGCACGGTGAGCGTGTCGACGGTCAGCCTCGCCAAGCCCTCCGGCAGCCAGCCGGACGCCACCGGGCGTGGCGGGCGGCTGTACGTGCAACGGGCCGAGCTGGTCCTGGCGTTCGCCGACCGCCGCCCGCTGGCGGCGCTGGGCCTGACCCCGGACCCGCTGCAGCAGGTCGCCGCCGCCATGGCCTCGGTGCTCGCCGGGACGGGCGAGCAGGCCGACGTGGTGATCGATCTGGTTCCGGTGTCGGAGCAGGCCCTGGCGAGGCGGCGGCGCCGGTTGTTGGCGCAGTCGAGGCGGCGGGGGCCGTCGGCGTACGGGGAGCGGCTGACCGGCGGGCTGTGGGGCACGGGACTGGCTCAGTCGTTCTCGGCGGCCTGGTCCAGCGGAGGATCCGGCCGCGGTGGCACTGGGCAGCGGCTGCTTCGGATGACGGATGTACGCGACGGGGTGGGCAAGTTCGAGCCTGGTTCGGCGGTGTTCGCTCTGCAGCTGCTGCTGCGCACCCGGGCGGCGCACCCGCAGGCGGCGCTCGCGCGGATGCACCAGCTGCTCGCCGCGTTCGCGGTCACCGGCGGTGAGAACTATCTGAAGGCCAGGGTGCCGCGTACCCGGCAGTCGGTGGCGGCGTTCGACCGGCGGTTCGCCAGCGGAGAGTTCGCGCCGAGCCGTCGGCAGTGGGTGACGGTCCCGGAGTTGGCCGGGTTCCTGAAACCTCCGAGCGCGCGCTGCCACGCGGCCGGCGTCGTGCGCTCCGGCGGCCTGGTGCCCCCGGCGCCGGCGGACCTGCCCGTGTACACCGGGCAGCGCGACCTGGTGCCGCTGGGCGCGGTGGTCTACCCGGACGGCGTGGAGCGCATCGGCGCGGCCCGGATCGATGACCTGCTGTTCGCGCTGATGCTCGGAAAGTCGGGGCACGGCAAAACGGAGTCGGCGCTGGTGCAGTGCATCGCGCTCGCGCACGCGGGCTTCGGCACCTGGTTCCTCGACCCGCACGGCGAGGCCTGGGCACGGGCGAAGCCGTACCTGGCGCATCCCCCCATCGCGCCCCGGGTGTGGGAGATCAACCTGGCACGCTCCGAGCCTGACCAGATGGTCGTCTCCTGGAACCCGCTGTCGATGGAGGGCAGATCGCTCGGCGACGTCCAGGAGGTCGTGCGCTCGATCGTGGAAGGCATCGCCGCAGCCCAGGACTGGGGCGACCACGCGCCGCGCGCCCGCACGATCCTCGCGCGTGCCGCCCAGGCCCTGGCGCTGCTCAACCTCCAAGCCGTCGAACACGGTTTCCCCGAGGCACAGTGCACCCTGTTCCAGCTGCGAACCTGGCTGACGGACGAGGACTGGCGCGCCCTGCTGCTGCCGAAGTTGCCGCCCCGGGTGCGGGCCTACTGGGAGAAGACGTTCCCATCCCTGGCCAGAGACGCGGTGCCGACCGTCACCTACGTCATCGACCGCCTCGACACCAGCCGGAGTCTGCAGGCGTTCTTCGGTTCCCCCCGCTCGGCCTACGACGTGCGCCGGGCCATGGACGAGAACCGGATCGTGTTCGTCTGCCCGTCCGGCTCAGAGTCCGACGCCCTCGTCTCGTGCCTGCTCATCCACGACCTGCACCGCGCGGGCCTCTCGCGCCAGGACACCCCGCGCGAGCAGCGCGCCACCTTCTGGGCGTGGGGCGACGAGCTCACCGCCCTGGACGCCTCCAGCAAGGGATTCCTGGCCGCCATCGCCGAGCAACTACGCAAATACGAGGTCCGCTTCACCGGGATGACGCAGATGGCGCTGCGCCTGTCCGCGACCACCCGGCAGGCGCTGCTGCAGAACCAGAGCCTGCTGGCCACCTGCGCCGCCGACTTCGACGAGGCCGCGTTCGTCGCCCGCCGCTGGAACGGCCACATCACCCCCGAGACCATCACCGAGCTGCCGAAGTACCACTACGTCATGTCGATGAACCTGGACGGCCGGCGCACCACCCCCTTTCGAGTGCGTGGTCTGCCCGTTGAGGAGATCTACGCCCACTACGACAACCCGGACGGCATCCCCGATCTCGACCGCGCCATCGACGCCAACCTGAGCCGCCGCACCGTCGACGACATCCTCACCGCCCTTGAGGACCTCGACGGAAGCGTTCTCGCCCACCACCTCGGTCTGCCGTCCGCCCTTCCCTGTGACGGCGACCCGGTCACCATCCTCGACTAGCCCGGAGCAACGCATGCCCTACCCCATCACCGTCGCCCTAGGCGTCGGAGCGATCGCGCAGCAGGCCATGACCGTCCTCTACCAGCACCGTCTGGTTTCCACCGACCAGTTGCACCGCCTCCTGACCCCGCACCACACCCGAGCCGAGTACATGCGCCGCCAGCTTCACCGGCTTCGCATGGCAGGCCTGGCGGACGCGGTCGGGCGGCGCGCCCACGGACAGACGAGCCTGCTGTGGTGGCTCACGGCCAAGGGCGCCCAGGCCGTCGAGGCTGCCGGTCTTCTCCCCTCCCGCCCGTACCGGATGAGCCCGGAAGCCGCCGCCGGCCCCCTCCAGGAACACACCCTGGCCACCGTGGAGACCGGCATCAGCTTCGCTCACTGGGCCCGCAAGCTCGGCCACGACTGCGGCCCCCTCGACTGGTCACCGGAGATCGCCCACTACTTCCGCGAGGAGAGCCGGCCCGGAGAGGACCTCTCCCTCGTACCGGACGCCGTCCTCAGCTACGTCCACACCGACGCCCGGAAGCGCACCTTGCTGACGTTCTTCGTCGAGATCGACCGCGCCACCATGACCGTCGCACGTCTCGCCCACAAGCTCCACGCCTACGCCTGCTACCAGAAGTACGTGCCCCAGGGCGGTGCCCGAACCCCCAGCACCCGGAGGCGCAGTACCAACAGCCCATCCGCACAGGCCTGGCGCAGCCGCTACCCCGTCTTTCCACGACTCCTGATCGTCTTCACCGGCGCCCCCCGGCCTCGCCTGGAGCGGCGCATCGCCGACCTGCGGAGCCTCGCCGCGAGCAATCCGGTGCTGCTGGCCCAACCGCTGCGAGCCGGTGCGACAACTCTCGACCAGCTCCAACGAGTCGGACCGTTCGCCCCGATCTTCACACCGATCCTCGGGTCGGATGATCCCACCGACGCCTGGCTGCACCATGAAGCCATCCCAGCGCTACCGCCCGGTGAACGCGACCGCGACTTCCCCACCAAGACAGCTGCAGCGAAAGGATGTTGAGTCCAATCCCGCCACTCTGGACATCAACTGTCACATCTGCCACAAGAGTTCAGAGAATCGCACAAACGACACGCCAAGTGACCGTAGGAATAAGGCTTGTCCTCTCGTAGTGTGGCCGATGCGACGCAGACGCACGACAGGGGAAAGACGTGCGCAAAGAACGTTGCGGTTACGGCCGACCAGCCGCAGTCGCTCCTGTTCGGATGCGTGACTCAGGGGCCGCAGGCCAGTTACACCGATCGCAGGAACACCCGTACCGCCGCACGGACAACCACTTTCAGCCATGAACGCCCGGGGGATGACATGTATCACTCAACAATGCGCTCGGCCGTCCGGGCGATCCCGGCGGTTACCGGGCTTCTGTGTGCAGCAATGCTGCTCAGTGCATGCGGATCTGCGCCGGATAAGGCAGCAGCCCCACCATCGAACACCCCGGCGAGCGCGTCCTCCACCAGCACCACAATGACGCCGCCGACTACGGCAGATCCCACAGCCGATGCCAAAGCCCAGGTTCTCGCGGCTTACACGGCGTACTGGGCCGAGCAGGTCAAGGCGTACGCCCAGGCCAGCAGCAGCGGCACGGACATCGAGAAGTACGCCACGGACAAGGCACTGGGGACCATCCACATCGACCTCTCGAAGCGGCGGGATCAGGGCATCATCCTCACCGGAGCCCCGACGCATCAGCCCGTAGTGGAGTCGGTCGACACCGCGTCCTCACCGCAAACGGCGACGATCCGCGACTGCCTCGACATCAGCAGCTGGAAGCCCGTCAACAAGGCCAACGGCACACCCTTGGAGGTCACCAACGCGCACCTCCGCTACATCGTCGTCTACACGGCCCGCACCGTCGGCGCGGACTGGAAGATGGCCGATGTCGCCTCGCACCGGGACCAGCCGTGCTGACCAGACGCATGCCCGCAGTCTTCGGCGCGCTGCTCCTGCCTTTCTGGGCCGTCCCAGCCTCGGCCGTCCCGGGCGACGTCGGCACAGACGCCTGCGACGACGCGTACGTGTGCGTGCGCGCCCAGAGCCCAGCCACGCCGACCTCGGGCGCGTCGGGCAAGCCCGCGAGCGCCAGTGCCCCGGACGTCGAGCCTGCGTGCAGCTGGAACGGCATGGTGTGGCCCTGCCACGACAGCGAGCTTGGCTGGTTCAACAGCGCGGACGGCTGTTACTGGCAACAGCTGTCACCCCCGCCTCCGGCCGGGGACCCCTCCTGGGCCGGACACAAGCCCGGCGACGGCGCGGTCTACTCGGTCGCCTGTATGCAGGCCGGAGGCGGCATGTCCTCCGGGCCCAACCAGTGGCTGCAGAACCCGCCGCCCGGCTACGGCGGCGGAGTCGACTTGGCCGCGCTCGCGCAGCAGGCCGTCGACAGGATGCTGCTCACGGGCCCTCAGATCGGCATGGCGCCCGCCCCCGGGACCACCGGGCTGGTGGGCATGCCGGTGTGGATGTGGACCGCGGTCTCCCCGACGGCCTGGGGGCCGAACGCCGCCACCGCCACGGCTGGTGCGGTCACCGTGACCGCCACCGCGCATGCCACGCAGATCGCCTGGTCGATGGGCGACGGGCACGGCGTCACCTGCAGGGGCCCCGGCACCCCCTACGACCCGTCCTATGGCGCCCACCCCTCCCCCGACTGCGGTCACACCTACACCTCTACCTCCGCCCGGCAGGACGGCGGGAAGTTCCACGTCGGCGCCGTGACCACGTGGAAGGTGGACTGGAGCGGCGCGGGACAGCAGGGACAGCTGACGCTCACCCGCACCTCCGCCACCGACGTGGCCGTCGCCGAGGCCCAGGCCGTCGTCAGGCCCTGAGGCCCTGAGCACCGAGGAAAAACCATGACCACCACCCGTCTCCCCCGCCCGGCGCAGCCCCCCGTCTCCGTGCCGGCCGCGCCGCCGGTGCGTCAGCTGCCGGTACGCCGTCGCCGTCCGGCGATGGTCGCGGCCTCGGTCGCGCTGATCGCCGTCGGTTCGCTGTCCGGTGCCTACCTCTACGCCGCGACCGGCCACCGCGCCCCGGTCCTGGCGCTGGCCCGCGACGTTCCGGCCGGGGCTGTGCTGAGCGCCGACGACCTCGTGGAGGCGAAGATCGCCACCGACCCGGCCCTCAGACCGGTCGCGGCCCAGGACCTCAAGACCGTGGTCGGTAAGCGCGCGGTCTCCGCCCTGCCGGCCGGGAGCCTGCTGACCGGGAAGTCCGTCACCGCCGACCCTCTGGTCGGCCCCGGCCAGCAGCTGGTCGCGGTGGCGCTGGAGCCCTCGCGGATCCCGGCCAGCCCGCTCGCCCCCGGCCAGAAGCTGCAGCTGGTACAGGCCCCGAGGGACTCTGCGGCCACCACGGCCTCGCAGGCCCCGGCGGCCCCCGTGACGGCCGTCGTCGTGCGGGTCGGCACGCCCGCGAGCTCCGGGGGGATCGTCGTGGACGTCGCCGCGGCCGCGGCTGACGGAGCGACTCTCGCCCGGTGGAGCGCCCGCGGCGAGGTCGCGGTCCTAGTCCTGCCGGCGGGGAGCTGACATGGCGGTGATCGCCCTCGCCGGGGCGAGCAGCGGGCCCGGCGCGACCACCAGCGCGCTCGCCCTGCTGCTCACCTGGCCGCTGCAGGCCGGACGCAAGGTGCTGCTCGCCGAATGCGACCCCGACGGCGGCTCGGTCGTCGCCGGCTACCTGGAGGGCCGCGTCCCCGGCCCGCACTCGCTCGCCAACCTCCAGGTCGCTGACCGGCTCGGCCGCCTGGAGGCCGGGCTGTGGGAGCAGCTGATCAACCTGTCGGTGCCCGAGATGTCGGCGGACCGACTGCTTCTGCCGGGCCTCAGGCACCCGGCACAGGCCGCCGGTATGGCGCAGGTCTGGCCGCACCTGGCCTCCCTGTTCGGGGCGTGGCACCGGGGGGCGGGCTGCGACGTGCTGGTGGACCTTGGCCGCTCGGGTGCGGCCCAGGGCGCTTCCGCGCTGGCGGCCGGAGCGGACGTGGTCGCGGTCGTGGTGCGCGGCACACTCCGCTCGATCGTGGCGGCGCGTCCGCGGATCGAGGCGCTGCGGGAGCTGGCAGGGGGCCGGGGCGCGCAGAACCTCGGGATTCTGCTGGTCGGCGAGGGGCCGTACGCGGAGCGGGACATCACGGCCCATCTGGGCCTGCCGGTCCTGGCTCGTCTGCCGTTCGACGCGCAGGCGGCCCGGGTGCTGACCCACGGCGGCGAGGGCGGAAAAGGCTTCGTGCGCTCGCCGCTGCTGCGGGAGGCCGCCGGGGTGGGCCGGCGCCTGCAGCAGCTCGCCTGGGCGCGGCAGGAGCAGCTTCTCGCCCCGGCCGTCGGGGAGGTGGTCTGAGGTGGCGGTGCGCGGCAGGCCGCTCTACCCGAGCGTGTACGTGGCGGACCCGGCCGCCGGGCGGACGGTGCCGGCGGGCGCGTCGGCGGATCCGGGGGCGGCCCCGGTGTGGGCCGCACCGGTTCCCCCGGCCCCGGCCGCCTACCCGGCGCCGCCCGCGGTCCCGGCTCCGGGCACCGTCGCGGCGGCGGTGCGGCCCGGCCCGGTCGCACCGGCGCCCGCACGCCCGGCGGCTGCGGTGCTCGGGGGCCGGGCGGTGCGCTGGGAGTGGTCGACGGTGCGCGGGCTGCGGCGCGAGCTCGCCGACCGCCTGGCCCCGGAGTTTCAGGCCTACAAGGAGAGCCGGGGCGCGGAGATGCCCGGTGAGGACGCCGAGCAGCTGGGCCGGTCCCTGATCAGCGACCTGGTCGCTCGGTGGGCGGCGGACTACGCGACGGCCCGTCAGGTCTCCCCTACCCCGGCCGACGAGCGCTCGCTCGGGCAGGCGGTGTTCGACGCCCAGTTCCGCCTCGGACGGATCCAGCCCTACCTGGACGACCCGGAGCTGGAGAACCTGATGATCAACGGCTGCGACGACGTGTGGGCGGACTGGGCCGGGCGCCCTCGGCGCAGGGTGGATCCGGTCGCCGACAGCGACGAGGAGCTGATCGAGTTCCTGCAGCTGCTGGCGCGCCGTCACGGGCAGGGCGAGCGCTCCCTGTCGAAGGCGAGCCCGATGCTGGCGCTCGCCCTTCAGGGCGGCTACCGGCTGCAGGCGATGACCCAGGTCACCCCGCGCCCGTACGTGACGATCCGCCGCCAGCGGGTGCGCGACATCACCCTGGAGGACCTGGTCGGCTCCGGCACGATCGACACCGCGCTGCTGGCGCTGCTGCGCGCGGCGATGCGCGCGGGAAAGAACATCATGGTCACCGGCACCCAGGGCGTCGGGAAGACGACGATGCTGCTCGCGCTGGCACGGGAGATCGACCCGGACGAGCGGATCGGCACCTTCGAGACCGAGTCGGAGCTGTACCTGCACCGGATCGGGCACCTGCGCCAGGTCGTGCCGATGGAGGCCCGCGAGGGCAACGGCGAGCGCGGCGCGGACGGCCGGGAGGTCGGGCGGATCACCATCTCCGACCTGATCGCCCCGTCCCTGCGCATGAACCTACGCCGCATGATCGTCGGCGAGGTCCGCTCGGCGGAGATCGTGCCGATGCTGCAGGCCATGTCCGGCGGCGAGGGCGGATCGCTGTGCACGATCCACGTCCGCCGGCCGGACGCCGTCTTCGCCCGCATCGCGCAGCTGTGCCTGGAGCACGGCAGCTCCGGGATGACCCAGGAGCTGGCCTACCTGATGGCCGCGAACGCGCTCGACCTCGTCGTGCACATCCGGATGGTCGACGAGTCCGCGGTCGGCGGCGGCCGGCACCGCTTCGTCCAGCACGTCCTGGAGGTCACCGGCATCGGCGAGCGCGGCGGCCACCCCGCCTACAACACGATCTTCGCGCCCCGGCGCGGCGAGCCGCGGGCGGTGCCCACCGGGGTGCTGCCGGCCTGCCTGGACGAGCTGGAGGCCGCCGGGTTCGACCCGGCGTGGCTGTCCACCGCCGGCGTCTGGGCCAAGCCGCTCGCCACCGTCAGCACGGTGATCTGATGGGCGTCCTGATCGCCGCGTTCGCCGGGATGTGCCTGCTGCTGGGCGCGGCCGGGCTGACGGCCGGCCTGCGCGGCACGACCGCGCCGCCCCGGCCCCGGCGCGCCCGCGTCGCCCGTCCGCCCAGGGCCCGGAGCCGCCTGCGGATCCAGGCCGCCTGCGCCGCAGGCTCCTTCGTGCTGGTGTGGCTGGTCACCGGCTGGCTGCCCTCGGCCGTGGTGATCGCCGCCTCGGTGTTCTTCCTGCCGTGGCTGTTCGCCCCGAACAAGACGGCCACGGAGCGGATCGAGCGCCTGGACGCCCTCGCCCAGTGGACCAAGCGCCTGGGGGACCTGGTGCGGGTGGGCATCGGCATCGAGGAGGCGATCGGCGCCTCGCTTCGCACCGCCCCGGCACCGATCGCCCGCGAGGTCGCCGACCTGGCGGCCCGTCTGCAGGCCCGCTGGGACCCGAAGGACGCGCTGCGCGCCTTCGCCCGCGAGCTCGCCGACCCGCAAGCCGACCTGGTCGCCACCGCCCTCGCGCTGCGCATCAAGGACCGCGGCCCGGGCCTGGCGCAGGTGCTGTCCGACCTGGGCCGGCGCACCGCCGACGTGGTGCGCCGGCGGCGCGACGTCGAGGCCGACCGCGCCAAGTCCCGCACCACGGCGCGCTGGATCTGCTGTATCACCGTCGTGGTCATCGCCGGGTTCTCGTTCAACCGGGAGTACCTCGCGCCCTACAACACCTTCCCGGGGATGATCGTCCTGTTGCTGCTGCTCGCCGCCGTGGTCGGCCTGTTCGCGTGGATGCACCGGCTCGGTGGCACGCCGCCGCAGCCGGGCTTCCTGGAGGACGGCGAGCACACCGCCGGAGCGGCGCCACACGCCACCAGGCCCCGGACGGTGGCCCGGTGAGCCCCTTCGCCCTCATCGCCGGCGCC
This sequence comes from Kitasatospora sp. NPDC057936, assembly GCF_042887525.1. Taxonomy (NCBI): domain Bacteria; kingdom Bacillati; phylum Actinomycetota; class Actinomycetes; order Kitasatosporales; family Streptomycetaceae; genus Kitasatospora; species Kitasatospora sp. NPDC057936. The sequence continues at coordinate 51,765 of NZ_JBHVPD010000029.1, read as the reverse complement.
CTGCTCGGCGCGGGCCTGGCCCTGCTGCTGCGCGAGCTCGTCCCGGCCCCGCCCGACCTAGGCGCGGTGCTGGAGGCCATCGACGCCGCCCCCGCCCAACACGCGCAGGACGCCCCTGCAGAGAGCGTGCCGTGGTGGGAACGGGCCGGCGCCACCGCCGCCGTACGGTTCGCCGGTGTGCTACGCCTGCCGCTGCGCGACCTCGACCTGACCGGCCAGTCCGTCGGCAACTTCGTCGCCGCGAAGGCGACGATGGCCGCTGGCGGGCTGCTGCTGCCCTCCCTGCTGACCGCCATCCTCGTCCTCGGCGGCTGGGGCATCGGCTTCACCCTGCCCGCGCTCACCGGGCCCGCCATCGCGGCCGCGGGCTGGTTCGTCCCCGACCTCGCGCTGCGCGACAAGGCCAAACGCGCCCGGGAGGAGGCAACCACCGCCGTCGTCGCCTACATGGAGCTCGTCGCCATGGAGCGCGCCTCCGACGCCGGCGCCGCCGACTCCCTGGAGCGCCCCGCCGACGTCGCCGACGGCTGGGTCTTCCAGCGTATCCAGCAGGCCCTGCTGCGCGCCCGCCTGGACCGCGAACCACCGTGGGAGGGCCTGCGCGCCTTCGGGCGGGACACCGGCGTCACCGCCGCCGAGGACATCGCCGACATCGTCAGCATCTCCGGGCGCGACGGCGCCGCCATCTACGACACGCTGCGCGCCCGCTCCGAGAGCCTCGCCGGAGAGCTGGCCGCCGCCGAACAGGCCCGCGCGAACGCCGCCACCGAGAGCATGGCCGTGCCCCTGACCCTGCTCTCCATGGTCCTCCTGTGCTTCTTCGCCTTCCCCGCCCTGATCCGCATGTTCCTCATGTAGCCACGCCCGAAGGGAAACCCTCGACCGATGCACCGCCTGCAGCACATCCCCCTGCGCGCCTCGATCTGGACCGCCACCACCGCTCGACGCCTGCGCGCACGCCTGGAGGCCGCCCGCGCCGAGCCCGACCGCGGAGACGTCAACATCCCCACCGTCATGTGGATCGTCGCCGGGGTGATCTTCGCCGTCGCCGCCGTCGCCGCGTTCAAAGCCCTCGCCGACAAACACCTGGGCGACCTGAAGGGACTGTAGGTACCGGTGATACTGACGCCCGTCCACGCACTCGCCCGGCTGGTGCACCGCCGCGCCGCACTGGGCGATACGGGCGACGCCAGCCTCCAGATGGTCATCTGCTTCCCCGCTGTCCTCTTCCTGCTGCTCATGGTCGTCGAGGGCTGCAACGTGTACCTGGCCAAGGAGGCCGCGACGACCGCCGCCCGCGAAGGCGTCGCAAGCGCCCGCGGCTACGGCGCCGGCCCCGACGCCGGCGTCCAACGCGCCACCACCGTCCTGGCTCGCCTGGACGGCACCCTCAACCACGGCACCGCCAGCCGCGAGGGCTCCACCCCCGACCAGGTCCGCATCACCATCCGCGGCCAGGCGCCGTCCCTGCTCGGACTCACCATCAACATCACCGAGCAGGCAAGCGGACCGGTCGAGAAGTGGACGACCCCGTGACAGGCACTGCTCCCGCGACGGACAGGACGGCAACACGTCGGCGACGCAACAGGGGCGACGAGGGAAGCGCCGCGATCGAGTTCACCCTCTGGGTGCCGGTGGCCCTCCTGCTGCTGGCCGTCGCCCTCGCCGGCGGGCGCATCATCATGGCCGGCAATGCCGTCGACGCCGCAGCAGCCGACGCCGCCCGCGAGGCCTCCCTGGCCCGCAACGCCTCCGAGGCCGCCGACCGCGCCACCGCCGCCGCCCGCCAGACCCTCGGCGACCAGCACCTGCACTGCGCCGCCGTCGACATCCGCGTCGACACCTCCGGCTTCGCCTCCCCCGTCGGCCAGTACGGCGCCGTCACCGCCACCGTGCACTGCCGCGTGAACCTGTCCGACCTCGGCATCCCGACCGGCGGCGGCAAGGACATGAAGTCCTCCTTCACCTCCGTCATCGACCGCTGGAGGGCCCGCTGATGCCCCGCCCACTCCGCAGCCGGCCCGCCGACGACCGCAGGGACGAAGGCAGCATCACCCTGTGGTGGGTCATCACCCTGGCCGGGGCCCTCATCATGATCGGCCTGGTCGTCGACCTCGGCGGCAAGCTCCGCTCGATCGAGTACGCCGACTCCCTCGCGGCCGAGGCCGCACGCGCCGGCGCCCAGGCCGTCGACCCCGGCAAGGCGGTCTCCGGCCAGGACATCGTCATCGACCCCGCCCGGGCCGTCGCCGCCGCCACCGACTACCTCGCCCGCGCCGGCGTCGCCAGCACCGTCACCCCCGGGACCGACGGCACCAGCATCACCGTCCACGTCACCGTCCGGCACAAGACCCTCTTCCTCCAGGCCCTCGGCATCGACACCCTCCAGGCCGACGGCCACGCCGGCGCCACCCTCCTGCACGGCGTCACCGCACCCGAAGGCTGACCGACCGATGAATACCCTGCGCCGCCTGGCCACCGTCCTGCGCGCCCTCGCCGCCCTGCTGGTCCTGCTCGCCCTGCTCGCCGGACTGCCCGCCCTGCTGTGGCTGTTCACCACCACCCTCCTGCCCCACGGCGTCAGCCCCTCCGAGCTCACCGGACTGCTGACCCGGCACCAGAACGTCGGCACCCCCCTGCTCGCCGTGCTCCTCGCCGCCGGCTGGACCGCCTGGGCCGCGTTCACGGTGTGCGTCCTGCTGGAGATCCCCGGCCAGCTCTCCGGCCGCCCCGCCCTGCGGCTGCCCGCCCTCGGCGGCCCGCAGCGCCTGGCCGCCTTCCTCGTCGGCGCCGTGCTCGTCGCCCTGCCCACCGGCAACGCGCTCGCCTCCCCCACCCCCGCGCACGCCGCCGCCCGCCCCCTCGTCGCCGCCACCGCCTCCCAGGCCCCGGCCCCCGCGGCGGCCGTGCCCTCACCGGCCGAGAACACCACGCCCCCGCACGGCTCCGTCCACACCGTCCAGGACCGCGACAGCCTGTGGTCGATCGCCGAGGACCGGCTCGGCGACGGCACCCGCTGGCGGGAGATCGCCGCCCTCAACACCGGCCGCACCATGGCCGACGGCACCGTGTTCAGCCCGGACGTCATCCAGCCGGGCTGGACCCTCCTGCTGCCCGAGAACGCCACCCCCGCCCCCGCGCCGGCCACCAACGCCGGCCCGGCCCAGGCCGCTCCGAACACCGGCACCACCACCGCCACGCAGGAGTCCGGCTGGCCGACCCACACCGTCCAGGGCCCCTCCGAGACGCTGTGGGACCTGGCGGTGCGCCACCTCGGCGACGGACAGCGCTGGCCGGACATCACCGCCCTCAACCCCACGCTCGCCACCACCCCGCCCGACCAGGCCCTCCCGGACGGCACCGTCCTCAACCTCCCCGCCGACGCCCGCCCCGCCGGCCCCACCGCCACCACGCCCGCCGCCGTCCCGGCGCAGCCCGCCCCCGGCCCCGCTCCGGCCGGGACCGCCCACGTCACCGTGCGGAAGGGCGACAGCCTGTGGTCGATCGCCGAACACGAACTGGGCGACGGCACCCAGTGGCCCCGGGTCTTCACCGCCAACGAGGGCACGCCTCAGCCCGGCGGCGGGCACTTCACCGACCCCGACCTCGTCTACCCCGGCCAGGTCCTCGACCTCCCCCCGGCCGCGTCGGCCCCGCCCGCGGACGCCGAGCCCTCCGCGACCGTCCCGGAGGCCTCCGCCACGCCCGCACCCGCGCCCGCTCCGACGGCCCCGGGTGCCGATACCGGCCGCCGCCAGGACGCCCCCGCGGCCCAGGGCCGGCCCGCACCGGCCACCTCAGCCTCTGCGGCTCCCACCGGCCAGGCGCCGTCCGTGCCCGACCGCCCGGCACCCGCGACCAGCGCCCCCGGCGATCCCGGACCGAGCGCCTCCGCCATGCCCACGCAGGAGAGCCGGCAGCACCTGCTCGTCCCCGCCGCGGCCTTCGCCGGCGCCGGCGCCCTGGCCGCTGCCTTCATCGGCGTCCTCGCGCTGCGCCGCCGCCTCCAGCAGCGCCGCCTGCGCCCCGGGCGCCACATCCCCCTGCCCACCGGCCGTGCCGCCGCCACCGAGCAGTCCCTGCGCGCCGCCCAGCGCCCGGGCGGATTCGACCTGCTCGACCGGGCCCTACGCAGCCTCGCGCTCAACCTCGCGGCCCAGGGCCGCGCCCTGCCCGCCCTGGACGCCGTCGTACTGAGCGAGTCGCGTGTCGACCTCCACCTGGCCGACCACACCGTCCCGGCGGAGCCGTTCACCGCCACCGCCGAGCGGCTGTGGACCTGCCCGGCCACCAGCGCCGGCCTCGCCGACGACGAGCGCCTCGCGGAGGCCGACGCCCCCTACCCGGCCCTGGTCTCCATCGGCCGTGACGCCCGCGAGCGCCTGGTCCTCGTCGACCTGGAGCACGTCGGCGTCCTCCACCTGGACGGCGACCCGGCCACGGCCCGGTACATGCTGCAGGCCGTCGCCGTCGAGCTCGCCACCAGCCCGCTGCCCGCGCACCTGGACGTCGAGATCCTCGACGCTTCGGCCCCCGGCCTGGAACGGGCGGTCCCGGAGCGGGTCCACCGCGCCGCCGACCCGGCGCAGGCCGTCGAGCGGCTGCTCGACCACGCCGCCGGCCAGCACCGCGCCCTGGCCGCCGTCGGCGCCGGGTCCCTGCGGGCCGCGCGGCTGGCCGACGCCTCCGACTCCTGGTCCCCTCGGATCCTCCTGGCCGCCGCCCTGCCCGACGGCGAGAACGGCGACCGGCTGCTCACCGCCCTCACCGACCGGCCCCGCACCGCTGCGGCGGTCGTCACCGCATCCGCCCCGCCCCTGCCGGGCCGCGGCTGGACGCTGCACTGCCCGCCCGACGCGTCCGCAGTCGTCCTGCCGGGCTCCCAGCTCCCCGTCACCCTCCAGGGCCTGACCGACGAGCACTTCGCCGACGCCGTCGGTATCCTCGCCCTCGCCGCCGACCCCGCCGACGTCCCTGCGCCCGGCTGGCTCACCGACCCCGGCGAAGCCGGCGGACAACCGCTGGCTCTCCCCGCCGTCGAGGGGGCCTGCGACGCGCTGCCCGCCGAGTACGCCGAGATGGAAGACGAACTCGCCGACACCGACGAACACCCCGAGCCCGCAGAGCACGAACCCGCGCAGCCCTTCCGCGCACCGGTCCCGCGCCCGCACACACCCGCCCCACCGGTCCCCGCCGGGCCGACGCTCGCCGACATCCTCTCCGGCGAGGACGACCACCCGGCCCCGCCCCCGAGCCCGGCCCCCTCCCGGCGTTCCCTTCCCGCCCCCGAACCCGAGCCGGCTCCCGACGGGCCGTCCGTCCTGCTGCTGGGCCCCGTCGCCATCGAGAACGCCGCCGGCCAGGTCGACTCCAACCGCCGCCGCACCGCCACCGAGCTCATCGCCTACCTCGCGATCAACCCCGGCGCCGACCACCACGCCATCGACGCCGCCCTGTGGCCCGGACAACTCGTCAGCAAACAGGTCCGCAACGCCGCCATCTCCCGCGCCCGCTCCTGGCTCGGCACCACCCCCGACACCGGCCTCCACCTGCCCCGCGTCCAGGACACCGACGACAACCGCTACCGCCTCGCCGACACCGTCGACTGCGACTGGAACCGCTTCCTCCACCACTACCGCACCGGCCTGGCCGACACCGGCGAGGACGGCAACCTCGCCCTGCGCCGCGCCCTCGCCCTCGTCCGCGGCCGCCCCTTCGCCGCCATCGACCCCACCCGCTACGCCTGGGCCGAACCCACCATCCAGACCATGGTCTCCGCCATCACCCACGCCGCCCACGAGCTCTCCACCCGCCGCCTCGACGCCGCGGACGTCCCCGGCGCACTCTGGGCCGCCCGACAGGGCCTCCTCGCCGGCGAGGAGAACGAGACCCTCCACCGCTGCCTCTTCCGCGCCCACCATGCCGCAGGCGACACCGACGCCCTGCGCACCGCCGCCGCCACCCTCGCCCGGATCAACAGCAAACTCGGCGACCTCGACATGGAAGCCGAAACCGCCGCCCTCCTCCACCAGCTGCTCCCCCACCCCCTCACGACCCGCTGACCAACGGACCCGCATGCCCCTCACCCACCTCGCCACCGGCGCCGCGGCCGGCGCCCTCACCGGCGCCCTGGCCGTCCGCCCCCTCGCCTTCCACTACACCGCCCCCACCAGCCACCCACTGCCCCGCCGCACCTGCCCCCACTGCGACCACCCCCTGAACGCCACCCGCCCCCGCGACCTGCGAGCCATCAGCCTCACCCGCCGCTGCCCCCACTGCACCACCCGCATCGGCCCCGCCCCGCTGCTCCCCGAAGCCCTCGCCGCCGTCGGCTTCGCCGCCGCCCTCCATGGCGGCGGCGGGCCGTGGGTGACCGCCGCGCAGCTGTGGCTGGCGACCATCGGAGCGGTACTCGTCATCACCGACGCCTCCGTCCGACGCCTGCCAGACCACCTCACCGCGGCCGCGTCCGTCGGCACCGCGCTGTCCCTCGGGGCCGCCACCGCCAGCGGTGCCAACGGCTCGCCGATCCGCGCCGCCGAGGCAGCCGCTATTACCAGCGCGGTCTTCTTCATGCTCCTCCTCGCCGGCGGCCTCAGCATGGGCGACCTGAAAGTAGCCCCGCCGCTGGCCACCGTCCTGGGCTGGCATAGCTGGAGTTCTGTGTTCTGGGGCCTCGTCGCAGCTTTCACACTCGGTGCTGCCCACGCCGCTGTCGTGCTGGGCAACAACATGCGACAACGGCGGATCGCATTCGGCCCCGCACTGATCATCGGCACTCTTGCCGTCACTGCCATCTACTGAGCAGCGACCGCCTCCAGGATTACCCACCGCAGCCAGGCCCCAGGCCGTCGACCTTGATCAAGTTGATCAAGGTCGGATCATTCGTCATATTCCGGCTCCACGGGCACGCCCCAGGCGGCTGGCTCGTAAACCACAATCGCCCAGCGCTCGACTGCCCCGCTGATCTGCTTACAGGACCGGTCGGTGACGCTAACCTCTTGCTGGAGGCCCGGGTGATGGGGATGCGTAGGTCTTGAGGCTGCGGGCGTGTGCTGTGGTTCACAGTCCGTCCCCTTGTTAGCTTGCTGTCGGCGAGGCCAGCTGCGACTGAAGCTGCGCAGCGTGGCGTGCTGCGTACAGGTTTCCCAGGTCGGCCCCGACCGCAGGTACCGCTCCAGGGCTTCGGGTAGCCGCCGCACTTCGCGGAGAAGGTCGGCCATCTCCCGCACCGCTCGTCGGTCTCCTCTCTCCACCCGTTGACCGAGCCAGCTGAATGCCCGGTCCAGACGGCCGCAGTCCCACAGCATCCACTCAGCCTCCCGGTAGGCGTCGCGCTCCCGAAGATCGGCGGCCTTCGTGAACGCAACCAGGGCTGCCTCGACCTCGCCCCTGCCCGGGTGCAGCACCCCGATGTGCACCAGCGACGCCGCGTCGCCCTGGTCGGTTGCCTTCCCGTACCCCAGCAGTGTCTCCTCCACACAGTCCGCCATCCAGAACAGGGCCGCAGCCTGATGCATCGCCACCGTGTCGCCCTGCTCCGCCGCCTGAAGATAGAACCCCAGCGGCTCTTCCCGCCGGCCCTCCGACAGCAGTAGATCGGCCAGCGGCCTCGCGCTCAGGCCGTCGCCCTTCTGCACCGCCGCCCGGTACATCAGGATCGCCTCGTCGTCGTGGCCCAGCGACTGGAGCCGTTCCCCGCCCTCCCTCCAGGCCCCTACATCACCGGCGACCCCGGCCTGTGAGTAGAAGGTGACGGCTCAGGCCACATCCCCTGTCGCCCACAGGACATAGGCGGTCTCGCGCAGGGCGCCCATGTCCCCCGCCACGGCCCGCCCCGCAGTGAAGTTCCACCCTGCAGCTGGACACCTGGAGACTGGGACGTGTGAGCCTGGGGGAAGCAGTTTCACGTGGGAAGCAACAGCAACATGAGTAAGCGGTACACAGCGGAGTTCAAGCGGGACGCAGTCGCGCTTGTCCGCTCTTCTCCGCACCGGAATGTCACCGAGATAGCCCGGGAGCTGGGGGTCAGCCCGGAGGGGCTGCGGGGCTGGTGAAGCAGGACCGCACGGACCGGGGCGAGGGCCGGCCCGGCGAGCTGACGAGCCCCGAGCGCAAGGAACTCGCCCGGCTGCATCGGCAGAACCTCGAGCAGCAGAAGACGATCGAGATCCTCCGCAAGGCGGCCGCCTATTTCGCGGCCGAGACGAATCGGTGATCCGCTTCCGTTTCGTTGAGGACCACCACGGCGCCTTCGGCGTCAAGCGGATCTTCCGAGCACTGGGGATCGCCCGCTCCTCGTTCTATGCGTGGCGGGCTGGCGAGCAGGCCCGACGCGTCCGCGAACGGGCCGAGGACCTGCTCGCCACCGAGATCACGGTGATCCATCTCGCCTCCCGGGGCGCTTACGGCGTCCCGCGCACCCACGCGGAACTTCGCCGCCAGGGCCGAGCGGTGAACCGGAAGAAAGTGGAGCGGATCATGCGCGAGCGTGGCATCGCCGGCGTCACCCGCCGCCGTCGACGCGGTCTGACCCGTCAGGCTCGCAAACCGGCGTTCGCACCGGACCTGATCGGGCGCGACTTCATCGCACCGCGCCCGGGCATGCGGCTGGTCGGCGACATGACGTTCCTGCCGACCGAGGAGGGCTGGCTCTACCTGGCGACCTGCATCGACCTGGCCACCCGTGAGGTGGTCGGTTACGCAATGGCCGACCACCGCCGCGCCGAACTGCCGGTGGCCACACTGGGGATGGCCGCCGGTCGAGGTGCTCCGGAACGCGGATGCGTCTTCCACACGGACCACGGCAGCGAATATACGTCGAGTGAATTCCTCTCTGAAATAACCAAGTTGAACATGAGGCAGTCGATGGGACGAGTCGGATCCTGTTACGATAACGCCGCCGCCGAGAGCTTCTTCGCCATACTGAAGGAGGGAGATCGGCACCCGGGTCTGGCCCGACCGCGCCACCGCCCGGGCGGAGGCCTTCTCCTTCATCGAGACCTTCTATAACCGCAGGCGGCTACGCAAACACCCCGAGTGGGGCTACCTCACGCCGCTCGAGACCCGCCAGCGGCTCCGGCAAGGTCACAGCCTCGCGGCGTAGAGACAACGTGTCCAGCCGCGGGGTGGAACTTCAGCCGGCTGAGGGGTCGTCGTGCCGGTCAGGTCGATGGTAGTTGTCCGGGTGCCAGGGAGCAGGGTGAGGTCTTGGTCCTGTAGGGCGAGAACGGGTGCCGAGTCGGGCAGGGCTTTGCGTATGGCGCGCAGGAGGGCGTCAGCGGTCGGGTTGCCGAGGGCGGCGGTGGGTTCGTCGAAGAGCGGGATGCGGGGCCGGCGCAGGACCGCGCGGGCGTTGGCGAGGCGGCGGCGCTGTCCTTGGGAGAGCGCGCGGCCGGCGGGGCCGACCGGGGTGTCCCGGGGCAGAACGGCGAGGCCGACCACGGCCAGGGCGGCACACAACTGCTCCGGGTCGGCGAGGGGTGCGGCCGGGCACAGGTTCGCCGCAATGGTGGTGTCGGCGAGCCGGCCGTCGGGCCTCGACCAGGGTGAGCGCCTCGGCGACCGCATCGGCGGGCAGGTCCGCGACGGGGGCGGCGCCCAGCAGCGCCCGGCCCGAGGCGGTCGGTAGCCGTCCGGCCAACTGGGCGAGGAGGGTGGACTTCCCACTGCCATTCGGGCCGGTGACGACGACCAGCCGGGGCACGCGGACAGTGAACGAGAGGGGCCGGCCATCGTTGGCGGTGGGCAGGTCCACGGCGCTGAGCACCGGGTCGCCGCGGATCGGCGCGGGCGGCTGCCGGTCGGCGGTGGTCGCGGCGAGCGGGCCGAGACGCGTAGCCGCCTCCTGGGTGGCGGCCAGGTCCTGGAGCGGCCGGGCCCTGTCCTTCTTCCATCACGCTCGTTCTCCCGGGGCGCCCGGGCTGCTCGCTCCCCGGGCTGCCCAAGGCTATCGCCCGTCAGGCCCTCCTTGGAGGCCCTGGAGCACCGCGCCCCTGCCAGGGTCCTCACACAGCCGTGCTCCCCGCCACCTGACGAACCGCTGGTCAGGCACGGTGATCTGACCGCGCGACCCGGTCATGCGCAGCACGACATCGAGGACCGAGTCCGGGTCGGCGGCGTAGCTGTGTGCGAACCACGGCATGTGGCCGTTCTCCGACCGGGGGCGCGTCCCCTGTGCCATACGCACACCACGCCGATAACGCGGCGGCAGGCCTATAACTTTCATGCCCTGTCCAGCCGACCCACGGGCCGTGCCGCGGCGCTCCGGCAAGCCGACGTCGCGCTGGCGCGGGTGATAACCGACGGTGGTTCGAAACGGCAACAGCCTTGCGAGCGAAGCCCGGTTGTGATGACTATGAGGGGCTGGAATGCTCGGCGTTCCAGCGCCTCCGCCGCGTTCCGGCCCATGCGCACAGGCCTGCCGCGGCGGAGAAGCCAACTCCATTTCGGTGCGAGATCGCACCGCCGCACCGACACTCTCATGGCGTGCGCTTCTCTCGTGACAGATCGTCAAAGATCTTTGATTGCCGCTGAATCAATTCGCAAGGGAGTCAGGTTGTCCACCAGGGAGGGTACGAGGCAGCCATGGATCTCATCTCGGTACGGATCCACACCAATGATCCGATCGTTCGGGCCGGGGTGTCGAGCGAGCTCCTCCGCTTTCCCCACATCTGCGTCACGGATGGCGGGTCACAACCCGTCGGTGTGAATCTCGTGGTGTCCGCCACCCTCGACGAGTCGACAGCCAGGCTGCTCAGGAAGCTGAACCAGGCCGCTCCCCCGCACACAGCCCTCCTGCTCGACCGGTTCGACGACGCCGATCTCGCCCTGGCCGCCGCCACGGGAGTTCTGGCCCTCCTCCCGCGCACACAGGCCGATCCGGACAGGCTCGCCGGCGTCATCAGCGCGGTGTCCCGTGGTGAGGCGGACATCCCCGGCGATCTGCTCAGTCATTTGCTCAACCAGGTCTCCAGGATGAACTCGCAGTCCCAGCGGAGACCGGCGATCGACGTCCTGACGGAACGCGAAAGGCTCTTCCTGTCTCTGTCCGCGGACGGCCTCTCCAACACCGAGATCGCCCTCAAGGTCGGTTTCTCGGAGCGAACCGTCAAGAGTGTCTTCAGCGTTCTCATCACCAGGCTCGGTCTTAACAACAGGGTCCAGGCCGTGGCCTGGGCCATCAGAGAGGGGCACATCTGAGGCCCCAGGCCGCCAGGCCGTTCCGACATCCATGAAATTCGTACATGGCATTCGCCTCAGGCGGATCGACGTCATCGGGAGGAAGAGAGCATGAATCTGCTTCGGTCCAGATTTCGCAACAGGGAAGCACTTCGCCTGTACCGGGACGAGGACGAGTCGTCGGTGCTGAACCTGGTCCACGCCGACCGCCTGCCGGGCCAGCCGGCCGTGCACGTCTCGGACCTGAGGCACGCAACCCGATCCGGAGCGGCTCACCTGGTCGCCGCGGAAGGATTCACCGACCCGTACACGGTGGTCACCACCGACGCGACCGGAACCGTCACCGGAGTAGCCTCCTACGCCACGAACAGATCGAACGGCACGGGAACCCTGCTGTGGATGCACTCCGAGGAGGACCCGGAGATCACCGCCGCACTGCTCGATCACGTTCGCTGCCACTTCGGGTCCGGCCGACGACTCACGGCGTTCCCGTTCGGGACGCGATCGCCGCTGGCGATGAACGGCATCCCGATCCGCAGGAGGATCGTCACGTTCCGGGCGCTGGAAAGCGCGGGCTTCAGCTCGCTCGACAAGAACTACTACTGGCATGCCCCCCATGCCAGACCCGCGGGTCAGGCATATCCGGTGGCGCAGAAAGTACCGTGGACCAGCCCGCCCGGCTGGCGGCTCGAGATGACGCACACCGACGGAGAACTCACCGGAGAGGCCTACATCACCGCACCGCTCGAAGACACCGCCGAACTGTGGTTCCTGAGGGTCACGCCCGGACACCGAGGACACGGTCTGGGCCGCGAATTGCTCCAGCAGTGCCTCGCGGAAATGCGCTCGTGCGGCGCAGTCGAGGTGATCGCCAGGATCTCCGAAGGCCACCTGGAGGATCCCGACGGCCTCGTCTCCCTTCAGCGGTTGCTCGACAACGCCGGCTTCGCGTGGGTCGACTGCCTCTATTCGCTGGTCCGCTGCCCCTGACCCGCTCTCGAAACTTCGGAGGCGAGGGCTCCGCCGAAGTGAACACCGATCAAATCCGAATGTACATGACGGGCATCGCGTCCGGGCTAATGAGGGGTGTGGATTGCTCACCGAGAAGGAATACGATGACGTGCTAGAACTCTGCGGCCTGGGATGGTCGATCTCGGCGATTGCCCGACACCTCGGCCGCGACCGAAAAACGGTGAGAACCTATCTGCGAGGAGAGCGGGTCGCCGGGGTCCGCAGGAGCAACCGGGACGTATTCCTCCGGTTCGTCCCGTACTGTCGTCAACGGCTCGCAGATGATCCGCACCTGCCAGCGACCGTGCTGTTCAAGGAGACCATCAAGCTGGGATACCCGGGCGTCTACTCCAGTTTCACCCGTGCCCTGCGCAAACACCAGGTGCGACCGCACTGCACGACCTGTTACGGCGACGGAACACCCGCACGGCGGGCGGCGATCGAAGAGGCGCGGTTGCCACTGGCTGGAACTGGAGGACCCGCCGGCCACGTGGGGACACGCGGACCGCGCCCACCTCCTGGCGGGCCTGCTCGATGGTTTGGGACGCTTGCGCGGAGTACTGGCGAGGAACGAGCAGTCCCCATAACTCGTCACAGCCATCGACCGGGTGATGAGGCGACTCAGCTGCGCCGCTCCGCGCTGGCGATGGGGCGGAACGCCTGCCGATTGCTGCCCGGCGACCGCCCGGGCCGCGCCCGTCTTCACGAGCGTGGCGAGACAGTACGGCCGGACTGCCGGAGCCTCCCCTGACGAGCGGGCTGTCGGTGACGGCGTGTTGGACGAGCGTCTTCACTCGACCGTCCAGCGCTGGTGGCACGGTGTTCCGGGCGAGGCCAGCCTCTGGGCCACGCAGGCCGCTCTCGACCGGCTTGCCGTGCAGTGGGACGGCCCTCGCCCTCTCCCCGGCAAGGGCTGCCGGTGGGACCGGGCGGCGGAGCAAGGAACCGGTTCGACCGGCAGCCGGGACTCGAACGCGCACGTCAACGCGTCGCGCGATCATCACCCCAGCTGATATTCATTTCCAAAAAAGTGTCATGAGCGATTTCCATCGACATTTTCCGAAAGTCGCCGATGGGTCGACCCATCGGATGAGCCTCGGGGGGGGGCCGCGGGGTGGCGCCGTGGTAGCGCGGCGCGCCACCGGGACGCCACCCCCACGCTACCTCCCAGGAAGGAAGCGATTCGCACGCCGACCTGCCCAGCGGCAGAGGCGCCTCGCCACCTCTGCCGACCGAACTGATGGCATATGCCGCGGGCTCCGATGGACAGTCGGCCCGAGGCCCCTCCCATTTCAGCGAGCAGCGGTACCGCCACGGAAAGTCCGCACCGCAATCGATCGTGCGTGCGAATCACCGAGAGCTATCCTGCTGCACGTCCGCGACGACGCCCACCCGTCCGCGGCCCACCTCTGTCCAAGGACTGCATCATGTACGTGCACAACGTTGACCAGATCAAAGATCTGATGAATCTTCAAGGACTGTCGCAGCGCAGCCTCGCGGTGCGGGCGCAGACGTCCCAGGCGTTCCTCTCACAGCTTCTGCGCGGCCAGCGCGGGGCGAAGCCGATCACCGCGTGGAGGATCGCCACCGCTCTGGGCGTACGGACGGAGGAACTGTTCTCCGACCGCCTCCCCACGCGGCGGACCGGGCCACCCGGGGGCGGCGTCCACCTCACCCACCCCGGCGCGTGACTGCCTGACGCACCGGTTCGAGCATGCCGCGACGGGATTGGGGTTTGCTCCATCCGGATGGCCGGGCCCGTGGTGAACGAAATTCCCCAGCTGCAGGCAACCAGCCGGAATGACATCGCTAGCCTTCAAGAACCATGACATTGATCCACGAGATCACATGGCCCGACGAATGGAGTTTCCCCATGCGTAATCGCGTCACTCGAACTGTCCTTGTGGCCGTGGCCGCTCTCGGCCTCTCAGCTTCCGCAAGCCCTGCCACCAGCTTTGCCGACAGCACCACCAACGACCTGCTCTGCCGACCTGGCCAGCTGTGCCTGTTCTCCGGCGCGGGAGGTACCGGAGAGGTCCTTTACGCCGTGGACGAGGGTGTCCAGATGAATTCGTTCACCCCCCGAATCGAACTCGACGTCAAACTGCCCGGAAAGCCCAAGTCGGTGCGCAATCCCCTCCGCTACGAGACCTTCAAGTGCGGCTGGGTCCTCAACGACGGGCCCTCCTTCGAGGGAAGCGAACAGCGAGTCACCACGCTCGGCGTGAGCAACCTCGACCTTGCCGGCGTGAGATCCATCGGCGTCTTCTGCGGCCGCTCGTAGCAGCCCGCAGGTCCGGCTGCCCGCGATGGCACGTCATCGCGGGCAGCCGGACCGGAACGCATCGTCAGGTGGCGAGGCGAGCGTTGTATCCGCTGATGCTCAGCGCGCCTTCCGCGACCGAGCTGAGGACGTTGATCCCCGCCTTCCCCGCGAGGACGACCCCTCCCTTCGGTCCGGGAAGCGACCCGGCCACGCTGGTGAGGTGGCCGAAGATGTCGGGGATCGCTCCGACGACACCCGCCCAGGCGAGATAGGTCGCATCGTCGCTCTCCGCCGCCAGCAGCAGCTTGACGCTGCAGCCGCAGCTGACCAGCCCGGCGATGGTCTCGGCCAGCGAAGCCGCCCAGTCCAAGGCACCCACGGTGCACCGCTTGATCGTGCGACTGCCGAGGGAAAGGGCGGTGGTGACGAGGTCGAACGCCAGCATCCCCTGGTCCCAGGCGTCCTCGCTTCCCCATTCGGCAGCGAGCAGCAACCCGAACTGCGGCATGTAGTACCCGAGTTCGGCCAGGCCCACCTTCATGGCGGGGCCGGGGTCGGTAGGATCCAGCCAGGTCTGCTTCACCTCGTAGGCGTCGCACCCGGAGGACACCAGCGCGTCGGCGATCTGGAGGACGCCCAGTACGATGCCGCTCTCCGGGCTGCCCAGCGCACCCTGTCGGCCGGCCCGCGCGGGGGCGACGAGTCTGCCGCCGGGGAAGGGCTGCCTGCTGGGATCGCCGACGGCGATCTTGTACCCGATCGTCGCGGGGAACGCGGCCACCAGGCTCACCAGCGCGCCGATGCTGGGACTCAGCCCGGGTCCCGCGGCCCACGTCCAGACCTTGTCCAGCGGCCAGGGAAGGTAGAGCGGGGCCTTCAGGTACAGATCCAGCTGCTCGACGAGGTACGAGAGGAGGGAAAGAACCGCTCGCATGGTGGCGGCACCGGCGCGGAACGCGGCGGTCACGATCTGCTCCAGCGCGTCCAGCAGCGCGGTGACCGTGAGCGCACCGAAGCCTTCCGGGCTGGTGAAGGCGTCCGCGAGAGCGTCGAAGGCATCGACGATTCCTCCGGCGATGTCGCCGACCGCTTCCGTGATCTTCTCCGCGAACTCCCGCAGGATGTCCTCGGGAAGCCGGAGCAGGGGCGTTTCGGGCCGGTGGGACTCCGTCTTCTCGGCCATCCAGTTCGCATGGGTGTCGGAACCGATGCCACGCTCCCCCGGCCCGACCTCGTCCGTGGGTTCGGGCTCACCGACGGACTTGTCGCCCCACTTCTCACGCGCCTCGGCGAAGGACTGACGAATCTCCGCCTCCTGCTCCTCGAACCATTCGTCACCCAGCCTGCCGTAGTAGGCGATCGCTGTCTGCAGGCTCGCGAACGAGCGGGTAAGGGCCTCCTGGAGCGCCTTCTGGGTGTTGCGGACGTGGTCGAGATCGAAGACCGCCTTCAGCCAGTCGACGGCAGCGGTCACGGCGACACCGATCCCGGCGACCACGCTCTCGGCCAGGCGACCGAGTCCCAGAATGCCGTTCCACGCGACGCCGGCGAGGCGGATGATCTCCTCCCCCGCAGCGGCCACGATGTCGATGACCTTGTTGACGGTGTCGACGAGGAACGTCCTGACGACGAGCACGCCGCTGGCGATGCCTTCCCAGAGGTCCCCCGCCATGCGCCGCAGCCAGCTCTGTGCCTGCCCCGGTGCCGCCACGCCGGCGGCACGCCTCGCCTCGTTCAGACTGTCGAGGGTATGCGGCGTCAGGACGGGGACGATCGTCCCGTCCGTCCCCCGCACCAGATTCACCTCGAAGGCCTCGCAGGGCGCGTCCGAGCCGAGCATGGCGTACCGGATGCACTGGGCGGCCTGCGCGGCCTGTTCGTCGCTCAGGTCGGGAGCCAGGGTCTTGAGGGCGCTGCCCTGTTCGTCGAACCGCGGCAGCGGTCCCCCGGGGTTGGTGGGGTTGAGGTCGTCCTTCTCCCCGGCGAGGTACTGCTGGACCTCCTCGGCCGGCTTGAGCGGAACATCATCGGACAGGCCCGGCACCTCCAGCCGGAATTCGGGAGCCACCAGCCCCTCGGGGGCGACGCTGACCGTCACCTTCCCCAGGCCGTCGGTCCACACCGGCGCGGCCTTCCCGGTGACCCACCGCGTCCGGCCCTGGACGACGGCCTCGCAGGCCGGCCCGTCCGCGGGAACGGCCAGTGCGACCGGGAAGTCCGGGACGGGCGCCCCCGCCGCGTCGACCACCGTCGCCGCCAACCGGTAGCGGGCGACCTCGGTGGCGTCCTGTCCGGCCACCGCCACCCGGGACTGCTGCCACAGTCCGGTCCTGAAGTCCTGGTGGTGCAGGCGCAGGTTGCCGCCGTCCCCGTCCCACAGAAAGTACGAGGAGTGGTCCGTGTCGGCCACGGACATCCGGATCGACCCTGATCTCAGCGGCACGGGACGCGTCCACTCCTCGGGAGGACGCCCCTCCCCCGAGGGCACCAGGTGCCGGGACACCCAGACCTGCGTTCCGGGGGCATCGTCCGCGGAGGTTCCCAGCGAGTAGACAGCTCTTCCGTCGTCGAGGTCCGGCTGGTGGAAAACCGCTTCCACCTTGTTGCCATTGCCGTTGAGCAGGCTCTCGCCACCGCCGTTGAGCAGTTCCTTGCCGTAGAAGCGGAGGCCCGAACCGCTCTCCGGATCATATTCGTACGTGCACGTCCACAGCGCCGAATCGACATCGGTGTACAGGAGCCGGGCCGCGTCCGTGTCGTAGCCCGTCTCGAAGCCGCCCATGACCGAGTGGACGTCCCAGTCGGCCGAGGAGAACGGTTCTTCCTCGACGAGACGCGGTGCGCTGTTCGGCCCGTCGCGCTCGATCGTCCATGACTTCAGCGTGCGGTCCGCCGCCGCCAGCAGGAGACAGCGTCCGTCCAGGAGGGGAATCAGGTCGTAGTCGTCGCTGACGATCCCGAGCCCGGAGACGTCGAGAGCGGAACAACGGGGCCGACCGTCCTCGAAGTCGTCCCGCAGGAAGGCGAGCACCAGCTCCAGGCCCTGGTCGTCGGCCCTCTCCCGGAGGGCGTGCAGGACCGAGCCGACCTGCTCGCCGTGGGCCAACCGTACCGAGTGGAACGGGTCGAACAGGTGCTGGGGCTCGGTCCAGCCGCCGTCCGCGTCGGACATCTGCGAGAAAAGCAGGCCGCGGTTGTAGCAGTTCAGGAACCCCAGCACCCTGGCCGCGTTCTTCCGCCCGGTCTCGGCCACCAGGAGCTGGAACACGCGATCGTCCTGCTCGGCAGCCAGGGTGAAGGGACGAACGGATCTCCAGCCGGTCACCTCGCCCTCGGCCCGCTCCACCGAGGCGATGTCCGATATCCGCTCACCCGGGCCGAGCACCAGGGCGCGCCGGTCGGACATCTCTTCTCCCGAGTCCTCCTGCTGCCCGCCCGGTCCGTGGAACGCCGCGACCTTGTTCCCGGAACCGGGAGAGCAGCGGACCTGCTCGGAGAAGTCGAGATCCTGATCCAGGGTCACCGAGACGTCGACCCGCTCGGGCTGATGCGGACCGGGCTCGTGTTCCACCCGGAAGGAGTTCACACCGACCATGTTGGAACTGGCTCCGGTGAAGCGCAGACGCACATATCGTGCCAGAGCCGTTCCCGGCGGGGGGCTGGCTCCCGCGTCCAGCACATCCCAGGAAACGCCTCCGACCCTCTTCCACGTCTCGCCGTCGGCGGACACCTCCAGCTCGGCCGCCGGGGGTCGGTAGCGGTTCAGCAGGTCTCCGCCGAACCTCAGCGTGATGTTCGTGACGTACTCGACGGTCTGGAGGTCCACCGTGACGTAGTCCCCGCGCACTACCTCCCGGTCGGTGCGGAAGTACGTCAGGCGGTCGCCGTCGAAGAGATTCTCCAGTGGATATCCGCGACTGGCCGGAACATTTGAAAAGGCAACGTGGGACATCGAAACCCTCCTGGTCGCTGCCTGGATCACAGGCGATCCAGTTCACCGGGCCCGCGGCCCGGCACTCGTCGCCGGGGCGGCCCGCAGAACAGCCTGCCCGCGCCGGTGCGGGTCCGATCGGCCCGCACCGGCGCCCGGACGGGAAGCACGCGACCCGTTCGGGAACCGGGCGATGAAGAGCCCGGAAGCGGTACCCCAGGAGGCGGTGGCGCTGTCCGTCCGGGAACCGGAAGGGGAATACCGCCCCCCGGGCAGGCCGGGAGACTTCAACCAGGGACAGCAGTCGTGTTCCCGCGTCCGGTGAGCGCGCAGGCCCGCATTCCTGCCGACTACGACCACCCACCTCATGTGCACGGAGCCACCCATGCCACACCCAGCATCCGACGGGCCCACCATCCAGTGGCATCGCAAGATCCTGAATTTCGGGGTCGACGACACCTCCCCGCCTAAGAAAAGGGAACTGGAGGCCTATGAGATCGACGGCATACCCGGCATCGCCATCCAGACGGCGTTCGATCCGGCGAGCCCCACCCCGCAGGCGACGGTCGACTCGGTCCAGGTGGGGTACGGCTGGGGACTGGCGTCGAAAAGAGAGGCCCAGACCTCCCTCCAAGGGCTGAGCAAATGGGCGTTCCCCACCGAGAAGGAAATCTCCCTGCCGGGCATCGGGCGCATCGGGCGCATCAAGATTCCGAAGCGGGACGAGGTGAAGGACTTCCCGGTCAAGGCGGGATTCATCGGCTACATCACGTTTCTCCTGGAAATGCTCAAGCAGGAGGGAACCCTGGGGCAGTTGCTGCTCGACGACATCAAGAACCTGGTGCCGATTCCCGCCGGATACACACCAGGAACCGGATTCGACTTCACCAAGACCGAGGCATCATACGCACGCGATCCGTACTCGCTGTACGGCGTGCAGCGGATCGAGAGCGCGGACCTGAGCCTGCTGCCGGGAGAAATGGGCAAGGACAGCGGAATCCGTGTCCTCATACTCAACGGCGGAACGGACATGCGGAACATGTGGGTCAAGGCCGGCAGCGAGGTCCACGCCGGCGACGGCAAGGGATCCTGGGTCATCATCTCGTTCCCGTGGGCCAGGATCCTCCAGGCCGAAGGTTTCCTGCTGCGCCCGGACGTCATGCTGGGCAACTGTCTCCACCGGGCCGGGCTGATCCTCGCCGGCGTCAGCGACCATTCCCGGGTCCATGTGCCGGTGTCCTGCTCGATGACGCAGTTCGAAACCGTCGAGATGACGATGGACGACGCCTACTCGATCGGCGCACCCGCCGCGCTGCGCTTCGCCCAGACCACCTCCGACCAGGAGGACGTCAAGTACCTGGCCGCCCTGGGGGAGGCCAAGATCGAAGCACCGGCGAAGGTGAGGAGAGCCGCCGAGCTCGCCAGGGACTTCAGGATCGAACTGTACGGGAACCAGAACAGCGATTATCTGAGGGAGCTCTACCGGAGCATCGAGGGCACCCAGGCGGCGCGCGAGAAGGCCTGGGAGGTGAACGAGCGCGAACTGAGCGAGGAACGGAGCCTGCCCTACCGGCTGGCTGCCCAGAAGGTCGGCCCGGACATGTACTGGCAGCGCAGGGTCATCAAGGAGCCCACGCAGCTGGGGGAGGTGGAGGTCAAGAATCCCAAGACCGCGGCCGCCCTGAACCTCGTCGGCTGGGACGCCGAGTTGTACTACAACCCGCAGGAAAAGAGCGACATCGCCTGGATGATCGGTGCGACGGTCGGGGACATCCTCACCGATGTCGTCGTCCCGATGTTCGGCCTGAACGTCCTCGGGCTGGGATCGAAGGTCAAGCTTCTCATGCCCCGGAACATCTGGGCGTACCGGAACATGGCACGCTGGGTCACCACCTACGTGCCTGCGGCCGGCTACCACGGAACCGTGAAGGACAAGTTCGCGGTGGCCGCCCAGGCCGGCAAGGACATGTACCAGTTCGCCAGCGAATTCATTGACAGCGGCGAAGCGAAGAACGACGTCCAGAAGTACTTCAGGCTCGCCTCCGACGTCGGGATACTCGACTACGCGAAGGACCTGGTCCTGTCGAAGGAGGAGCCGGACACGCCCACCGCGCGGGCCGCGTCGAAGGGGATCAAGCCGGCGGAGGAGGAGGACGAAGCCCTCCAGGAACTCAAGAAGCTCGTCGAGGGAGGCGCGGCGTTCGCACTCGGAAAGATCGACAAGATCTCCTTCGTGTCGTTCGACCAGGCCAAGATCGTCTTTCACAAGCTCGCGACCAAGACGAAGGGCGACAACGCCTTCACGGCACGGGTCCGCCGCCGCCTGATGGAACACCGGGCGCTCTTCGTGCACGAGTACCCGAGCATGGCCGAGGCGGCGTTCCTCGATCCGGCAGCGGATTTCGAGAAGACCCTCGAACGGACGGCCAAGTACTTCAGCGGGTAGGGGGGCCGCGGGAAGCGAATCACGAAATCCTGATGCCGGTTGCCATGACATTTCGGCCAACCGCCCCTGGCCCGCCGTTTTCCAGCCACGTGATCGACCTGGAGACATTATGAGTCTCTCCGTGCAAGAGCTGAGAAGGATGCTGCGGGATGCCTCTCAGCAGCAGTATTTCGAGATGGATGCCGAAACCCTTGATATCGAGGGTGCCGACGGCCTGTTCACCGACTATTTCGGCGGTGGGCCCCTGGTCCTCACGGGGGCACGAGGAGATCCGCTAAGGCTCACCGCGCACGGGGAGATCGATCTTCCGGGGGTGGGTGCCCAATCGGCCCAGGTCCGCTTCACCGCAGACGACGAGGCGGTGAGCGGCTTGCAGGTGGCGGTGACCTGGGAGGACTGGCACATCGACATGCACGGCGTCGATGTGGACCTGCTCCCGCTGAAGGAGGACTTCTCCTCCTACTTCACCTCCCCCCTGCTGGTGTTCTCCGCAATTCCGGACGGTTTCGAGCGGGTCGTGCCGGAGGCGATGGCAGCCGTCGACCTGGCCGACGACATGGGGTACCTGGCGCTGGTCGAGCAGCCTTGGCCGGAGCGCAGCACCATCCTGGGGGTCTTCCCCGGTGGGATCTCCTTCGGGTCGCTGGCGGAGCTGGCGCGGAGGATTCCCCTGCTCCCCGAAGGGGCACTGGACGGCGTGGAACTGCCCGGCCCCGTTCAGGGCGCGCTGGAAGCCGTCCTGCTCATGGACGTGAGTGCGGAGTTCGACTGGGGCTCACGGGAGTTCTTCCACGTCTGCGGGGACCTGCGCCTGGACACCGACGGCGGCTGGGACGTCATCCCCGGCTTCCTGGCACTTGAGGAGTTCTCCGCCTGGTTCTACTACAACAGGACCGACGAGGACGAGGAACCAGCCGAGGAGGAGAGCGAGTTGGCCGCCGGGCTGGCCGCCCGCCTGAGCGTGGGCAGCAACAAGGACCTGGTCCTCGATGCCGCTCTGACGCTGCCCGATCTCTGGGTGACAGCCACGATCGCCAAGCCCGACAGCGGCAGCGAGCTCTTCCGTCCCTACCTGCCGGAGGATCTGCGACAGCGGGCCGACCTCCAACTGGAGTACGCCTACATCCAGTTCGACGCCGCCAGCGGAGCCTATTCGCTCGGCTGCGCCACCGCACTCGACTGGGACTTCGGCCTGGGTCTGGAGCTGTCGGAGGTCCTTCTGGAGATCTCCTCCGCCCCGGACCGGGAGACCGGTGGCACGCTCGTCGCGAAGATCAACTCCGGAGACACGCCCATCGTCGTCATGGCCCGCAAGTCCGAAGCCGGCTGGGGGTTCTCCGGAACGGCCCGCGACATCCAGTTCGACGGATTCTGCGACTGGTTCTACGACACCTTCAGGACGCACATACCGGCGTCGATCAGGGACATGCAACTGAGCGTCGTCCACGTCGAGTTCGACAGTCAGTCCGCCGGCGCGTTCCATTGCCGGGGATCGCTGCCGCTGGGGGACCGGTCCAACGACGCCGAGTTCGTCCTGCACGCCTCGGTCGGCCCAAACGGCTGGCGCTTCGATGCCGAACTCTCGATCGAGGTCACCCTCGGAGACGAGCCGGAACCCTACCCGATGGTGTTCGCGGTGAGCTTCGGCGACAGCGACGACGAGTCGTTCTGGACGGCCAGTTGGGCCGCCGAGCGGGAGCCGCTGCCCGTGCTCGACGTGCTGCGCGCCCTGGGCCTGCCGGGTGGCGACTGGCAGGACCGATGGCCCGAAGCACTGAAGCCGACCGTCAGCGCCGTCTCCTTCAGCTACCGCGCAGGCCAGATCGTGGTGTCCGTCTCCACCGAGCGGCTGAACCTGACCGTCGTGTCCGTCCCCGACCCCCTGAGTGACGACGAGACTGTCTGGGCGTTCCAGTTGGCGGTGCGGGTCACGGCCAGTCTGAAGCAGATCCCGCTGGTCGGCGGGCTCATTCCCTGGCAGACCGACCTCTCCGTCACCGGTGTCCGGATCCTGACCTGTTCGGGCCTTCTGGACGCCGAACAACTGGAGGCCGTGAACACGGCGCTCGCGGAAGGGGTGGAGGAGGCCACGCCGTTCCCGATGATCGGTGAGGACGGCGGCCTGCTCGAAGGCCCGATGCTCATCCTGGACTACACGCTGCCGGGCGTGGAGCCGGATCCGCTCATCCTGGTCATGCCCACGGACACGGACACCGACGAGGAGGACCCCGACCAGCGCCCCGCCATGATCTGGCCCGGATCGCGCTTCCTCCTGCCGGCCGGGTCCGACGACTCGGGCGAGACCGACGAACACGCCGCTCTGGACAGCCGGGCCGGATCGGTCGCCGGCGGCGCCTCCTGCTGGGTCGACGTGGGTGCCGAGTTCGGTCCCCTGCTGATCCAGCGGATCGGCCTGAACTACCGGCGCGGCGTGGTCTACCTCATGGTCGAAGGCTCCCTGTCGGCGATGGGGATGACGCTGAGCGTCGAAGGCATGGGCCTCGGACTGGATCTCAATGCGAAACAGATTTGGCCGCTGCCCGTCAAGCCACGCATCGACGGTGTGGGCCTGGACTTCAACCAGCCGCCCCTGCACATCGGCGGCGCCTTCCTGCGCCTGGACCCGCCGCCGGACTACGACCTGATGCTGGCCGGCTCCGCGCTGGTGGAGCTGCCGCAGCTCGGCCTGTTCGTGGTCGGTGCCTACCAGCGTCGCGAGAACGGCGGGAGTCCGTCCCTGTTCCTGTTCGGACGGGTGATCGGCCTGACGCTGGGCCTGCCTCCGTTCGTCGTGACGGGCTTCGCCGCGGGCTTCGGCTACAACAGCACCGTCGCGATCCCGGGGCAGAGCCAGGTGGCCTCCTTCCCCCTGGTGGCGGGTCTGGACGAGGGCGGCCTGCCGGACAACCCGATGGCGGTCCTGCAGGACCTCATCGCCCGCAGGACGGTCTCTGCCAGACCCGGGCAGGTGTGGCTGGCCGCCGGCATGGACTTCAGCATCGTCGAGTTCATCCGCGCGCGGGTGCTCCTGCTCCTGGAGATCGGCGACGGCCTGACGGTCGCGCTGCTCGGCACCGCGGCGGCCGCCTTCCCCCCGGAAGGCACGGCCTACGCACAGGTCAAGCTGCAGCTGCGGGTCGTGTACTCGTACGCGCAGGGGCTGTTGGCCGCGAGCGCGGAGCTGTACGACTCCTTCGTGATCGACCGCTCCTGTGTCCTGACAGGTGGGTTCGCCTTCTCCTCGTGGTTCGGGAACAGCGCGCACCCCGGGGAATTCGTACTCACCATCGGCGGGTACCACCCGGATTACCGGGACCAGAAGCCGGACCACTATCCGGTGGTGCCACGGCTCGGCTTCTCCTGGTCGCTGGGCTCCAACATCAGCATCACCGGTGGCGCCTACTTCGCCCTCACCCCGCGCGAGATCATGGCGGGCGGGGTGCTGGCCGTGCGCTACAAGGTCGCGAACGTGAAGGCGTGGCTGGATGCCAAGGCCAACCTGTGGATCACCTGGGCACCGGTGACCTTCCGAGCGGAGATCGGGGTCGTCATCGGGGCGTCCATCGACCTCTGGCTGACCAAGCCCAGTGGCGAGCTGAGTGCGAGACTCCAGCTCTGGGGACCGCCCACCGGTGGCCGGGTCGAGGCGAAATTCGTCTTCGTCACCGTCAAGATCAACTTCGGCTCCTCCGGGATCGGTGGTCCGAAGGACATCACCTGGCCGGAGTTCGTCAAGCAGCTCCCGGAAGAGCCGGTGCAGATCGCGGCCACCGAGGGCCTGCTGGTGGACGCCGAGGAGGAGGCGGAACGGATCGCGGGCAGCGAGTCCGACACCGAACGGTGGCTGGTCGGGTTCGACGGTTTCACCTTCCGCGTCAGCACGGCCGTTCCGGCCTCCACCGTCACCTTCGAAGGCAGGCCGATCAGCGGCGACGCCCTCGACATCCGGCCGATGCGCAAGCAGCAGCAGCAGTCCCCAGTGACGGTGACCGTCCAGTACAACAAGGCCGCCCGCGGCGCCGCCGCCCAGTGGGGGACGCTGGCCGACCCCGACACCTGGCCACGGGAGGCGATCCGCGGCAACGTCCCGTCAGCGCTCTGGGGAAAGCCGCGTTCCGTCGACGACAGGGAACTGGTGCCTCACCAGCTCACCGGGGTGACGGTCACCGTCCCACCGCCCACCGAAGGCGATGCCCTGCCGAAGATCACCGAGCAGGCGCTGGGCAACGAGGAGATGCTGGATGCGGTGACGCCGGTCAGTCGGCACCGGCCGCCTGCGGGAGTCGTCGTCGAGCCCGTCGAGGAGTCCGGCGCGGGCGTCGCGCTCGTCGCCGAACGGATCGCCCGGCCGGAGACGGTGACGGCCCGCGGCAACCTGCACCAACTGCTGGACACGCTGTGGGCAGAGCTGCCCAATGACCGGCTTTCGGGTCTCGCCGCGCACGCAGCCGAGATCGGCCTGCCGTCCGATCCGCTCCTCGTGGAAGGTGCCCTGGAGCCCGAGCCCGTGCCGGAGCCGCGGCCGGCGATGGCGTGGCTGTTCCACGTACTCGGACGGGAGGTCGGCGTCGTCGACCTGGAGACCATGGAACAGCTCGAACCGCTGCCGGTGCCCTCGGGCTTCGATGCAAACGCGGCAGTGGCGACACCCGACGGTTCCAGGATCTACACCTGTTCCAACAACGGCATGTGGGTCATCGACACGGCGAGCAGGACCATCAGGTCCTCGGAGATCGTCGGCACGCAGCCGTTCGTCATGGCGGTGCGCGCCGACGGGCAGCGCGTGTTGGCCGCCTCCATCCCCCGCAACCGCGCGGTGGTGGTCGATCCGGGAGGAGCCTGGGGACCCCGGGCCTTCGACTTCGTCCATCAGGGCTCCCGGACCGTGGCCATCGATCCCGAGCAGGGCCGGCTGTTCGCCCTGCGGGCGACACCGTCGACGGTCGACGTGTACGCCACCGAGACCGGACAGCTGCTGAACAGCTGGCCCCTCGCGCGGCACTACCCCTACCAGGCGGCCGTGACGTCCGCCGGACAGCTGTTCGTGTTCGTCACGTCGTCCTCGTTCTCCGGCCAGCCCGGCTCGGTGCAGGCTCTCGACCCGGATACCGGACGCGACTACGCGCCGCTCGACGTCGGGAACGTGACCAGACTGTTCGCGGGTTCCTGGGACGGGGCGCCCTGCGTCTTCGCCCGGGAGGGGTTCCTGCTCCGTGCCCTGCGCGCGGAGACGGACGGCGGCGGCCAGCCCCGCACCGTCCAGCTGGGCACCTTCAACCTCATGACCCTCGTCACCGCGGAGCAGTCCCCTGACGGCCGCATCTGGGCCGTCGACGGTGCGGGACCGAACTGGGGGATCTACTCCTCGTTCGACACGAGCAGCCTGATCAACGCCGGCCAGGCGGACCTCCTGCGCTTCTCCCCGGACGGGGCGCGCGCCTACGGCGTGCGCGCGGGAGCGAACCGGCAGCTGCACGTCGTGGACGCCACGGCCGTACCACCGCGCCGGCTGGGGAGCATCGATCTGGGCAGCGAGAACCTCTGGCGCTTCGTCGTCACCGTTCCCATCACGGAGTCGGGTTCCATCCTTCGGGAGCAACGCGAGTCGGCTCCCCCTTCCTCGTCATCGAATGGACCGCAGCGCGATGCCGGCACCTCGCCGGTCGAAGGAGAGGCGTGATGGCTACGCACAACAGCGGCCCCATGACGGGGCGCCGGGACGTCAGCTTCAGACTGGATCTGCGTGATCACCTGGTTCCCGCCCTGCCGGGTGGCTCGTACCGGATCGTGGCCAAGCAGGGGCTCCCGAACCTGGGCGAGTCCACCGGGCCCTACTTCGACGAGAAGGTGCAGGAGTTCGAGATCCGCGCTCCGCAGTTCGCCCTCCCCGAGGACATGGTGACCGCGGTCAATCCGGTGCCGCACGAGCTCGGCGCCTTCGCCGGCACGCTGCCACACATCACCCTGGCCGACCGGCTGCTGCCGTGGGAACGGACCCTGGAGCCCGGGGCGCTGGACGTCTCGGCGACGGTTCCAGCACCGTGGCTGGCCCTGCTGGTATTCGCCGAGGAGGAACTTCCCAATGACCCGGGTGCGTTGGGCGCGGTCGACACCAAGATCGTCGAGGACCTGCTGACCCGGCCGGAGCCGGGCGTCATCACCCCCAAGATCCCGCTCACCCAGGTACCGGAGGACGACCTTCGCCGTGAGTGCGCGACGATCCGCGTCCCCCGGTGGGTGTTCTCCCTCGTCTGTCCGCACGAGGACGAGCTGCGCTACCTCGCGCACACGCGAACGGTCGAGGAGGACCGGCTCCTGCGCGGGGAGGACTACGCGGAGGGCGAGTTCGCGGTGCTGCTGGCCAGTCGGCTGCCCGATCCGCTCGGCGGCCGCTACGTGGCGCACCTGGTGTCGCTGGAGGGCTGTCTGGAGGCGCTGCGGGCGGGTCCCGTCACGGGGCCGGACGATCCGCGGGACGTGCGGGTGGTGTCTCTGCATCGCTGGTCGTTCGACTGCCTGCCGTCCACCGGCGTCGCCTTCCCCAGCCGGATGAGCGACATGCTCTACGGACCCGACGCGCGGCAGAAGGACCTGATGCTGCGCCTGCCGGAGCCCGGCGGCGGTGGCGGGGCGGCCGGGACCGAGGTGCGGGAGCGCCTGGAGGGCGGTTGGGTGCCCTTGCCGTACCGGGTGGAGTCGGGGGAGGGAACGTTCGCCTGGTACCGGGGGCCATTGACCGCGGAGCCGGCGCGGAAGCTGCCGGAGTCGGCACCCGCGCGGGCGGGGACGGGGGCACGTGCGAGGGTGGGAGACGAGCCCGCGCCGGAGCGCTGGACGGATGCGTCCCAGTTGCAGGTCTACCTGCACACCTGGGGTGTCTTCGACACCTCGTGGTCGGTGGCCTGGTCCCTGGGACGGGCCCTGGCCCTGGCCGACGCCGATTTCTCGGCCTCCCTGTCGCACTGGCGTACCCGCGCCCGGTTCCGCGCGGGCATGCTCGCGCAGCGTCTGGCCGGCGTCGATGGCGCCGCGGGCCATGACGCGCTCGGGCGCCTGATGGCACCCTGCCCCCAGGGCAAGCGGTTCGTGCAGCTCGTCGCCGACGGAGCCGCTGGCTCCATGGTCCGGGCGCTGGCCTCCCCCGACCCGCTCCGGGCCGTGCCGCCGCGTGGCACCGCCGTACGGGGCGGCGGGCGTGGGCCGGCGCTGCGCACCGTGCTGGAGGACGCCGACAAGCGCGCGGTGCTGGGCGAGGTGCTGCGTGATCGGATGGAGGAGCCGGCCGAGCCCGTCACCGGCTGGCTGGAGCGGCTGAGGCTGCTCCACCCGGTGCCGTTCGCGCATCTGGTCCCCGACCCCGAGATGCTGCCGCCGGAGTCCTTGCGGTTCTTCTACGTCGACCGGGGCTGGCTGACGGCTCTGGAGGCCGGAGCGGTGAGTGTCGGTCTGACCGGGAGCACCGATGAGCAGCTGGAGGCCCTGGCCGCGCCGTGGGCCGAGGGGCTGCCCGAGGACGACTCGTGGCCGAGAGCCGGAGTGCTCGTGCATTCCTCCCTGGTCACCGACTGCCCCGGGCTGATCATCCGCGCGTACCGGCGGGAGCAGGTCGGTCGTCCGGCACGCCCCGAGGAGGGGGACCGGCCGGTGCGGCTGTTGCGCTGGGAGTACCTGGCACCGGACATCCTGCTCTGCCTGTTCGGTGAGGTTCCCGACACGCTGGAGATCACCGAGCCGCCGGAGGGCCTGTCCTTCGGGATCGACGTCCACCCCGGCCCGGGTGACGACAGGGACAAGCCGGTGATCAACCTGCGCCGCCTGACCGCGTCCGGGACCGGCCAGACCATCCAGGGGGCCTACTTCCCCACTCCGGTCGGGGAGTCCGGGGTCGAGGCGTACCTGCGGACGGACCCGGCGGGCCGGCCGCGCGTGCTGGACCTGCGTCCAGGCACGACCGGGGGTCTGCTGAGGGACCTCGGCGTCCGCTTGGGGCAGGCCCAGCAGCCGGTGCCGGCCGCCGGGCCGGGTCCGGCGGCCCTGGCTGTGCAGCTGGCCAACGCTCCGTATACCCAGTATTTCACCCCGTGGCGGGCCGATCTCGAACCTTCGAGCGGCCTCGGGACGAGTGAAGGGCAAGACACGCCATGACCGTTACCCCGCCCCTTGCGGCCGACGGACCGACGCCGCTGCTGGTGCCCATTCACGTCGATGCCCTGGTGGTCAACAATCAGGTGCGGTGGGCGGAGAACTTCCACCGCTGGCAGGCGAACTACCACCTCACCAAGGCGAACCGGGTCTCCCCCGAGCCGCAACCGTTCAGCAACATCGGTATCAACTTCGCTGCTGATCCGGATAGTTGCGGGATCTATCTGGACTGGCAGCTGCCGCAGGCCCTGGTGTCCGGGAGTCAGGACCAGGAGACGGGCGTGACCGAGTTCCCGCTGGTCCCCAACCGGTGGCTGGTGGTGCGCACCCACGGCAGGGCCGACTCCGAGACGCGGATCCAGACGGCGTGGATGGTCGAGAGCGACTTCCTCGATCCCGCCGAGGGTACCAGCGCCTACCTGACACCCGGCAGGGAGCTCACCCGGATCGGGCGCCGCGTCGATCTGGCCGACGGCTGGTCCGAACCCGAGCCCGCCGCCCGCGATCTCTTCCTGACCGCGATCGGCCCCGGCGTGGCGACCTTCGCCACCTATCAGCCCTACAACACCAATGTCTTCTCCCTCCACGACCTGATGCGCGACCTGGCCGGTGATCCGCAGGAGAACGACACCGGGGAATGGATCGTCAGCTACCTGGTCACGGGCTGGTACAGCGATCCCGCCAAGGACCTCCTGGCCGGTGCGGGCGATGACCTGGCCGCGGCGCTGGAGGCGCTGGAGTGGACGGCGAGCGATCCACCCGCGGCCGGACCGGTCACCCGCACGGTCTACCACGGCATCGCCCTGGACGTCAGCTGGCAGCTGGACGGAGACCTCCCGGACTCTCCGCGTCCCGACCGGACCGACGTGGCGATCGGCCACACCAGTACCGACGCCTTCGAGAGCCTGCTCGGCGCCGCCCCTGGCGATGACGACGAGCTGCCGGCCCTGCTCGGTGCCTGCCACCACGGCGTCCTGGACGACCTGGACGACGCCGACGGCGAGTACACCGCCGCGGATGCGAGGCACGCCGCCCGGTTCACCCCCTCGCCCGCCGCCACCACCTGGGTGCTCGAAGGGGTGCCCGCCGAGGAATCCCTGCGGACCGCCGCCGTCCCCGTCCCCGGTCAGCTGTTGCCACCCCGGCGGCCCACGACAGTGGACGCGGTGCTCGTCCACGACTCCGGTGAGCGCGTGCAGTTCGTCGAGGCGGGCCGCGTCCACACGGTGGGCACCGGTCGCCGTGGTACGGCCACGATCGCCGGCGCCTGGGGTGCGCCGGAACCTTTCGGCCAGGACCTGGACACCGCATTCCTGGACGAGCACGGCCTCCGGCTGATCCTGGCGGGTGACCAGTGCTGGTCGCAGGCTCCGTGGGAACAGGCCTCACCGATCGCCCGACGGTGGCCGGGCCTGCCCACGGACTTCCAGGCAGACCTCGACGCCGGCGCCGTCCACGAGGGTCTGCTGTTCCTGTTCAAGGGACCGCGATACGTGGTCCATGACATCGCCACCGACCGGACCCGGCCGGGCTTTCCCCGTTTGCTCGGTGCCGACTTCCCCTCACTGCCGTCTGCCTTCACCGACGGGATCGACGCGGCAGCTTTCATCGGCCGGTTCCTCTACCTGTTCAAGGACGGGGACACCACAGGGGTCGCCCTCGACGGCGAGATGACGTGGCTGAACGAGCTCAACTGGCACCAGGCGGACCACGACGCCACCGCCCACCGCCTGGCCGCGGCGCAGCGCCGGGTGTACGACCTGTGGTGGTGCTCCGGCCTGCCGCGCATCCCCGAGTTCCCGGGCGCGTCCTGGATCGCCACGCCGGTCCCCAACATCTTCAAGCCGCAAGGGGGGCCCGGGGTACCGCCCCGGCCCCAGCACCTCGCCGATGTCCTGTGCTACGGCTCGCCCGTACACTTCGTCCACAAGAGCGGGAGCACGGTCGGCCGCGGCAACCTCGAAACCGACCAGATGGAAAGCGATTCCACCATCGCGGCCCTGTGGAGCCTGCCCGCTCCCTTCACGGCGGACCTCGATGCGGCGTTCGCCATGGCGGACACCGACCAGTGGTTCTTCAAGGGCGACCAGTGCTGCCACCGCGTGACAGCCGGCAACACGAAGACCGTCAAGCCGATCAAGGAGATGTTCCGCGGGCTGCAGGAGAACCGATTCGAGCACTTCTGGAGTGACCTGGACGCCGTCGATCACGCGTCCGGCCTGGTGTTCTTCTTCAAGGGCATGCAGTACCTGATCTACGACTGGCAGAACGACACCGTGGAGGAGGGCTACCCGCGTCCCTACCTCGACGACATGCCCGAACTGCCCATCGCCATGAGACGGGGCATCGACGCCGCCGTGGTGGTCGAACCGTTCCTCTTCCTGTTCACCTCCGCGCTGGAGACGACCGGAACGGTGGGCACGCTGATCCCGGGCCCCCGAAGGCCGCGCTACCGCGACGTGCTCGCCACGTGCCTGGCGGATGCCGAAGCCGAGGCCTCCGACCTGGAGGGCCTGCTCGCCGAGGCACGCCGGCACATCCCGTGGGGCCGGACCGCGGAGGAGCTCCAGGACTCGATCGCCGACTACATCGACCGCAACGGCCTGGAACTGCCCGAGGGCGCGGAACTCAAGTGCGCGGTCCAACCCGACTTCCACCGGACCAACGACCCCATCGTTGTGCTCCACGGCACCAAGGCCGACCAGGTCGCGCGGCTGGAGGCCGACGAGGGGCTGCGGTGCCGCTGGCCCGCCGAACTCATCACCACGCTCTTCCTCTCCCCGGCCAACAGCACCGAACCCGTGTCCGCCGGGAACAGGGTCCCGCTGCCGAGCAACCTGCCCGTCCCGCCGGGGCTGGGCACAGCGGTGCTGCCCGCACTCCTGAAGGAGTTCTTCCACCTCGACCCGGCGAACGCCCCTGCCCTGGCCAGGCTCACCGTCCCGCCGCTCAACGCCGATCAGACCGCCCGTCTGGTCCGGGCCATGCGCCTCCCCAAGGAGCATGCGGACGGGCCTGTGCCCGCCCTCGGTGCCCGCCCCTGGGAACAGCCGTGGTCACCGCTGTTCTTCCAGTGGGAGGTGGAGTACTACGCCATCCCCTTCCAGGAGGGCGACCCCGCCGAGGGCCTGCAGAACCACTGGGACTTCGACGGCACCGAGTACCGCTGGCGCGGTGGCTACAGCAGCACGGAGCCCCAGACCCTGCGGGGGCGTCAGTTCCTCACCCCCACACCCTCCGAGACCGGTGCCGCCCGGCTGCACGACTACGCCGACGACCACCCGGGGCCGCACGCAGAGGCGCTGCACGCCCTGGCGGACGAGATCAGGCACTCGGACTGCATCTCCCAGTCCCTGGACGGCTTCAGCGCTCAGCTCCTGAGCCGCAGTTCCAGCCGGGCCGTGGCCCCGCTGACCGGCAGCCACACCCTGCGCACCGCGCTGGAACAGCAGATGCTGGAGACCGCTCCCGCCGACCCGGGTCCGCTGCCACGGCCGTTCCTCGGCTGGGCCGATGCCTACGACTACGGTGTCCGGTTCCGTGAACTGCGCTGCGGGCAATTCGCGTTCACGCGACTGAACGTCGTCGACCGCTTCGGCCACGTCCTTCCGGTGGTCATCCCGGACGAGGTCAAGATCCGCGACACCATCGGCCTGGGCGTGCCCGCGCACCAGTTCCGCCCGGTCCTGACCCCCGACCTCGCCCCGGGCCTCGACGATCACGACGAACCCGTCACCGTGATCAGGCAAAACGCCGGCCGATTCGTGCAGCTGACGCCCCGGATCAACCAGCCGGCCCGGATGCGGCTCACCTTCCTGTCCGCCCGCGACGACACCCACACTCTGGACCCCGACGAGGCGGATCGGGCGATCTGTGCCTGGCTGATCCCCAACTACCTCGACCAGTCACTTCTGTGCTTCGCCCCTGAGGGTGCCCCGCTGGGCTACCTGCGCGACATGCTCCCTCCCGGCGGAGAGCGGCGCCCGGTCTGGCAGCCACTGCCCTTCTCCGGGTACGAGAAGGTGGACGACCTCAGGCCCGACTACGTCCACCTGCATGGCTTCGTGCAGGACCTCCTGGCCCAGGGGTCCCCGGGCCTGACGGTCATGCTGAAGGTCCTCGACCGCGCCCTGGAGACGATCTCCCCGCGGGGTGAGATGGACCTAACCTCCCCCTGCGCCCTGATCGGCCGGCCGCTGGCGCTGATCCGGCTGCGCGCCCAGATCGACCTGGACGGCCCCGCGTACCGCAGCCCGTCCTGGTTGCACCTGATCGAGGACCTGCCCGACCCTCACTACCTGTTGAACGAGCGCTGGCCCGTTCGCCTGGGCGAACGCGACAGGCTCGGCGACTCCCTCATCGGCTACTACCGCGACAGCCTCGGCCGCGGCGGGACCTACGAGCGGCTGTACACCGTCCTGACCTCGGACGATCTCGTCGAGCTGATCGCCGGGAACGAGGCGGCCATGGACTACTTCGAGCCCATCGGCAGCGGAGAGAACCTGTCTCTGCCGGCCAGGAACACTCCCTTGCACGAACGCGCCAGCATGGGTCACCTGACGCTCATCGCGGACCCGCTGGGCAGCGTTCACGCCACGACCGACATCCTGCCGGTCACCAAGGCCCGCCTGCCCGGCCACCTGGTCGAGGAGAGCCTGAATACGCTCTTCGCCTCCTTCCAGTTCGCGCCGATGCTCACCGTGCCGCAGGAGTCCGTCGCCGAAACCGCCACGGACGAACCCCCCGGCCTCCTGCTCCCCCGCCCCTCGGACCGCCACGGCCTGTGGACCTGGACCGAGCGGAGCGCCGATGCCTGGGCCGAGGCGGCCACCGTCCCGGCCGACCCCAAGGCCCGCTACCCGCACCCGCGCCCCACCCTGCACACGGGGGCACTGCAACTGCGCCCCGCACGCACCACGCAGGAGTCCCCCGACGCGGCCCACCAGGAAAGGCCCTCCTCATGACTACCCCCGTCGGCAGCACCCCAGCGGCGTCGGTCGGGCCGACCCTGCTGGACTACTCGGTGGCCAGCTCACCGTCGCCCTTGCAGGCCAGTCCGCTCGACACCGGCGCTCCCTACAGCACCACGGCCCTCGACCTGGTCGCGTGCACACCGCCGAACGAGGAGGGCCGGCTGACCAGAATCGTCGTGGTGGTGCCAGTCGGCGGCGGCACGCACGACATCGCGGCCATAGGTGAGGGCATCAGCGCCGTGCTCACTCCCGACACCATCTGGGAGGTGACCGAAGTGGCGTCGGACACCGCCGTCAGGTTCACCATCGCTCCCAAGGCCGGCGGCTCGGCGACCATCGATGCGCTTTCCCTGCGTCTGGACGACATCCGGGTCAACCGTTTCCCCGGCCACGCCCAAATCCTGGTGCAGGAGTACTCATCGGAGGGCGGCCGGGATCCGGACAGCGTGGCGTACCTGGTCATCACCAAGCACCAGTACGCCCCGGAGCTCGTCGCTGGCACTGCCAACCGGTTCAGGGCGCTCCGCAACAACGGCAGCCGGCAACCCGCCACACGGATCTCGGCCGGTGAAACGGTCCTGCTGGAATGGAAGGACGATCACGACAAGAAGCGCCGGCTGTACTACCAGCGCCCCGGCGGGACCCACACCGGCCCCGACGTGAGGGTCGACACGGACGTCAGCGACCGGTCCACCTACACCGTCGAACGCCTCTACCGCACGACCACGTTCACCCTGATGACCTGCGACGACGTCACCGGAATATGTTCCTACGACACCGCCACGGTGACCGTCGACAAGCCGGTCCTCAACAACCTCCTGCTCACCGGCCCGCTGGGTGGCAGACCCACGCTCACCATCACCAGCGACGCCACCCTCGGGCAGAAGCTCGACCTCGCCGGACCCCTGACGGCCCGGACGGCCGTCGCGCAGGGTCCCGTCAACCCCGGCCGGCTGCTGGCCTCCACGACGATGTCGGTGAACGGCTCGATCGACGCGACCAGGATCACCACGCGGGGCAAGGCGGTCATGGGCGACACCAGAACGGCTGCGCTGACCGCGAGGAAGCGGGCCGACATGCTCGGCACCCCGGTCGCGCTGACCCGCGGTCTGTACTCGGACTCGGCCGCCCGCCAGCCCCGGGCGGTGACGGACGGATTCTTCTGCGGGTGTTCCCAGGTCGACATGCCGCCGATCTCGTACGACTACCGGGCTCGCTTCACCGCGGGGGCGCGGGAGGGCGGCATCAACGTGGACAAGGACATCGTCCCCTCGGACTCCCTCTTCCTGCCCGTCAAGAAGAGCGAGCTCTGCCCCAACGGCTACCTGAACTCCAACAGCTACCTCGGCGCGACGTACACCTACCACTTCGTTCCGCTCGGAAACTAGCGAGGAGGAAGCCGTGACCGCCCCAGTCATCGAAACCCGGGCCCCGGCGGGCGAAGGAACCCTGCTCACCTACTCCGCGATCACCTATCCCGAGATCCTGGAAAGCGACCCGGACCGTCCCCAGACGCTCGCCGACGTCATCCTCGTGGTCTCCAACACCACCAGCAGGATGGTGCGCGTCGACAAGCTCGAAGTCGAGTTCTCTATCGGCGGCAGCCCGCAGGACCTCGCCACCGCCGCGGTACCAGCCGAGAGGATCTTCGTCGACGGCAGCAACTGGCTCCACCGGGTAGGGAATCCGCCCGCGGACAACATCATCACCTTCACCCCGAACGCGGACGAGGACCCGCTGGCCGGCGGGATCACCATCGACTACGCGGCCATCAGGCTCACCGATGTCCCCATCAACACCGCGCCGGGAATCGCCTATCTCCAGCTGCGCGAGTGGGCGGAGTACGGCCATCCGGTCGGGGACGAGCCGGAGTACGAGCTGCGCCGCGCGAACATCAAGATCACCAAGTTCGCCGCCGGAACGGGCTCGGGCGCGGACTCAGGCACCGGCTCCGACCTGCGCGCCTATCTGTTCCCCTACACCCCGGGCGACGCACCGGTGACCAGCGTCGCTCCGGGCAGCGATGTCCTCCTGCGCTGGGACGCCATCCGCGACGTCGCCTACAACATGCACTACCGCGACCAGGACGAGGGGATCATGCCCGATCCCGGAACGCGTGGCACCTGGAAGTGCCCCGAACCCCTGGTCAGCGACACCACCTTCACCCTCCAGACGGTCTCCCAGCACGGAGGCGATCCGACTGTTCGTTACGACACGCTCACCGTCGCCGTCACCGAACCGACATATCCCGGCCTGACGGTCCAGGACGGCGCCATCACAGCGTCCCCGTCCGGTCTGAGCGTCATCGGCCCCGTCGTCGCGGAGAAAGACCTGCGGGTCACCAGCACGGTCGACGCGGCTCAAGGCGCCACCATCACCGATCTGTCGATCACGGCGACAGCGAATCTCCGGGCCACAACCATCGAGATCGGCGAAAGGCTCACGGCGACCGGGCACTTGAAATCCACGGCCAACACCATCGCCACCGACCTCAGCTGTACCGGTGATCTGACCGCGACCGGCAAGGTCAGGCTCCTCGGCACTCCTTCCAGGCTCACGGATACCAGGGGCACGGCTTCGACCGACGGATTCATCATCGGATTCGCCAAGCGCAGTGATGCCCGCGGTGGAACCATTTCGGCGGAAACCGATATCCCGGAAGGCTCCACAGGCGGCTTCCGCAAGTGCCACAGCACGGTGCGCGCACTGGGCAACGAGAGACGCACCAGCTTCTGCCTCCTCGTCAGACGAGGCGAGTCCTGGGCGACCTCCTTCTCCGCCGGCCTCACCAAAGAGTTCTGGTGGATCCCCTTCGGTGTCTAGACCTCGCACCTCCCGGATCCGCCACCGCTGTTGGCCGCTTCCGGCTGCAGCGCCGACCCAGCACACCCGTACAGCACACCCGTGAGGAGCCCCACATGGCCGCCCTGACCGCCAACCCTCCGGCTCTCCTCGACTACACGGTCCAGTCCGTTCCTACCATCCTGCGAACGAGCCCGATCGTCGGTGAACTCGACAGCGTCACCATCGACATGGTCATCTCCGACAGCCGGGACGCCCCCGTCTGCTGCGCGGAGATCCGGATGATCATCCCGATCGGCAAACTGCCCCAGGACCTTGCGGCATCGGCCGCCGGCATCACCCCCAGGATCAGCCCGGACACGTGGACCGCGGTGATGGTCCAGGACGACGTCCTCGTCCTGCGCCCCCAGAGCAACACAGCCACCTTCTCCCCACCCTCCCTCGCCGACAGCGGTGGCGGCTACTTCACCCCGATCGGGGAGGACGACGCGACCCTGGAGACATCGAGCCTGACGCTGCGCCTCAGTGGGGTCCGGGTCAGCCGCATGGCGGGAATCGCCAACGTGGAGATCGAGGAGTTCAGCTTCGAGGCAGGTGAGGATTCGGGGGACCAGATGGGCCCGCGCCATCTGGAGATCCCCATCGGCACGTTCCCCTCGGAACGCGAAGGGTCCGGCAAGAAGATCGCCGGGAACTTCTCCGCCCACCTGCCCACCGCCGACAGTGGGACCAACCCTGAACCGGCCACCCTCGTCCCGGTGAACACCCCGGTCGTCCTCGACTGGCTCGGACCCGCTGGGGCCACTCATCGGCTCTACCATGACGGCAGTCCCGAAGGGTTCCCCGTGTCCTTCCCGTACGAGACGCCACGGCTGACCCGCGACACCACCTTCACCCTGGACACCGCACTCGGACGCGAACACTACTTCGCCACGCTCACCGTCACCGTCGACGCCCCGGTCCTGCCGGCCCTCACCCTCGACACCCTCACCGGTGTTCCCGAGCTCACCATCGGCGCTCCGGTCGTCGAGGAGCACGCCCTCGACGTCATGGGCACGCTGACGGCACGGAACTCGTTCGTCGTGCCACCCGACAAGAGCATCACCGCGGGCCACACCGAAACGGTCCAGACCGGAACCGGCACGACCACGGAACTGTCGGCCGGCTCTTCTTCCACCGTCGAGGCCAGCGCACTGGAGGTGGCGGGCGAACTCACCACCGAGGAGCTGCTGTCCATCAAGGACGGCGGGCACGTGCAGATCCTCGGCCCCGTCCAGAACCGCCGTGGAACGGCCGACTGGGCCATGGCCCCCACCAACGGATTCTTCCAGGAGGAATCCAACACCGGATGGGTCACCAGCTCCGGCAATCTGGAGCTCACCTCCGCGATCGAACGGGACTACCGGGATCTCAAAGGATCGGTTTGCCTGCCGGTCAATGAGGGCTACCAGTGTGCTGCCGAAACAGCACAGAATACCCCCTGCTACTGGATCCCGATAGGGATCGGCCCACTCCCCGCGACAACGCGGGACAGGGAACCGCCGTCCGAACCGGCCACCGGACAAGCACCTTCCGGAGACGCGGACTTAGAATCCTGAGCCGTGCTCCCGCGAGGTTGACGATGAAACCGACTGGGGAATTGCGAGCAGCAACTGGGGAATCTCGGAGAAAAGCCATCCAGTTGGCGTTTTCCCCGTGGCGATCCGGACGACTGCTGCGCAGGATTGGCGTACGCATAGGGGGTCGTGAACAAACCCTCTCGTGACGTGACCCAACAAGACCCAGGAGAATCCTCGATGTCCGTCTACACCACCATGTCACCGCAACTGGGGCAGCAGTACCCGCAGCAGTCCAATGGATACGCCCACCCGTTCGTCCAGCCGTCGTACCTCCAGCAGCAGGACCTGTTCGGGCAGTTCCCGACGGCCTCTCCGGGACTGGGCGGCATGCCGTTCACCCAGCCGCTGCCGTCGACCCTCCCGTGGGACACCAAGGCCTGGGGACACGGCCTCCCGGGCCTGCCGCTGCTCCAGGAGGCCCCGCTCCAGGGCCTGTTGCCGCAGATCGTGACGGACCTCGCGCTGAAGTGCGCGGCCGCCACGGCCGCCGCGGTCATCGAGCAGCTGCGGATCGAGCCCCAGGCACTGGTCGGGATCCAGACGCAGGGACAGATTCCGGCGCACCTGGTGTCGAGCGTGCTGGTGGAGTGCGCACGCCGGGTGGCCCCCGTCATCCACCTCACGCTGGCCCAGCTGAACGGCCGCCCGGTGGCAGGACAGTCATGGCCCGCCTCGGCGACGGGGTTCTCCGGCCTCACGATCTGACGTACCGGTGCGCGGCGTGGCCTGACCGAGGCACGGCCGGCCAGCTCCCCTGATCACACCTGCTGTCCCGTGCGAGGCGCAGGGCCTCGCACGGGACGGCACGCGTCCCGTCTCCAGATCCGAAGGTTGGTCAAGTACATGAGTGACAGCACGGGAAAGGTCTCCCCGAGGACTTCCGGCAACAAGCCCAACGGGGCCGAACCCGGAACACGAGATGCCCAGGCGCCTTCGCCCCCCGCCTCTCCCACCGCGTCTCCCACCGCCCGGCAGCCGGAGTCCGACACGCTCCTGGCCGCATCGGGCCGAGGCCGGTACCTCCTCGCTCCTCGCCCCCCGCTCTTCCTCCCGGCCGGAGTGGCGCCACCCGAATCGGCCAGGCTGTTCGCACAGTTGGAGGAGGATCCCGAGGTCAGGGTGCTCGCCCGGGTGCATGCCACAAGCGCCGACCAGGCGCAGGCGACCGACGGGCCGCGCCCGTTGTGCCCGCCCGTGATGGTGGCGGAGATGACGAAGGCACACGCGGCAGCCCTGGCCGCGAACCCGCAGGTGTTCCTCGAACCCGACCAGCCGCTCGTCTACGACGTCGTCAGCCCGCTCGTCCAGGCCGTACCGGCGACCGACCCGGCCGTGGCCGTTCCGCTCGCGGAGAGCGTGCGCCTGACGGTCCAAGTCAGGGGGGCCGACGGTCCGGCCCTGGAAGGCGTCCACGTGTGGGCGGTTGGGTCCACCGCGCCGACGCACGCGGTTAGCGATGCCTACGGCAACGCCCTGCTGGCTCTTCCCACCGATACGGCGACGACGCTGCGGGCCCTGCACGTCCGGCCGCGGAACGGCTACTGGCCCGCCCGGATCGAGTGGCCCACGATTTCGGACGATGGAGACCTGGCCGTCCTTGTGGAGGTACAGCCCCTCAGCGATCTGGCCGCCGAGTTCCCGGACCGACCACTGACAGGCTGGGGCCAGCAGGCCATGCGGACGCACCAGCTCCCCCGGTCCCAGCGGGGCGACGGAATCAGGATCGCTCTGCTGGACTCCGGCATCAGCCGGGAACACCCCGACCTGAAGGACGCTGCGCGGACGGGGTATGACTTCGTCGCCGGCTCCGATCAGACCTGGGCGTCCGATCCGACCGGACACGGCACGTGGTGCGCCGGGGTCATCGCAGCGGCCGACAACGGCACGGGGATCACCGGTGTCGCCGCCGATGCCGAACTGCACGCCTGCAAGCTGTACCCGGGCGGGCGGGTCAGCCACCTGCTCCAGGCCCTGGACTACTGCATCGGCCACGGCATCGACATCGCCCAGCTCAACCTCGGTTGCGCGGCGGCCTCGCAGTTGCTCGCGCTCAAGATCCTCGACACCCATACCGCAGGAACGGCCGTCATCGTCCCCGCAGGGGACAACGGCGTCTCGCCGGCCTTCCCGGCGAGCCTGTCCACCGTTCTCGTCGTGGGCGCCATCGGCCACACCGTCGCCCACCCCGCGGACCCGCGAGCCCGCGACGCCGGTCCCCTGCCGACCCGGCCCGGCTCCTACGCCCCGAGCTTCACCCCGCCCGGCCCCGGCGTCGACCTCGCCGCGCCCGGCGTGGCAGTGATCACCACCGCCCCCACCTACGGCTACACCCCCGCGGACGGCACCGCGCTGGCCGCCGCCCACATCGCCGGCCTCGCAGCCGTCCTCCTCGCCCATCACGAGCAGTTGCGCGCGCTCCCCCGCCACAGCGCCCGCACAACGGCGTTGTGGACCGTGCTGCACGCCAGTTGCCAGCCGATTCCCCTCGACCCGATGCGGCGCACCGGTGCCGGCTTGCCGGACGCTCCCACCGCGCTCGGACTACGGACCCCGGCCATCGCCTCCCCGGCCTCACCGGAACCGGCTTCTCCCAAGACCCGTCCCGGATCCTCCGGCACGCCCTGACCGCCGGCCGGAAGGACCGAGCCGCCTCGTTCCGGGCCACGGGAAAACCTGGCACGAGGCGGTGACGGGCTCCCCTGAGCGACCGTCCGCCTACCGCCAGAGGTCGTTTCCGACGGAGCTCTGCGGCGTCCGGGCCGTCGCCGGAACCACTGTGACCCGCTCGGTCATTCTCCTCCACCAAATGAACGTTCTCCATATGATCGCTGAGTTACGGTCAGGCACGCATCCTGCTGGCCGTGCTGGTGAACATCACCCCCGATGGCTGTCTACACGACGTCGAGGGCGACTACTCGGCGGGCCGGTGGGGCGGCTGGCGTGGCCTGTGCGCCGCTGGCGTCAAGCAGGTCACCAGTGCAGCGACCGGATCGACCAACCACGTCCTTGCTGCAGCGCAGCACCGGGCCGGTGATGGCGGCGGACCGGGCCCCGCCCCCATGGTGATCATGACGCATCCCTGACAGCATGGGCAACCGTGCCGCAGGGAGCGGCATTTGGAGGGGGAGCATGCGCAAGGGACTCAATGCACTCGCGGTCGGTGCCGTCACGATGGCCTCGATCGTCCTGGCCAGTGCCCCGGTGTTCGCGGCCGGGGCCGCACCTGCCCAGGCAGCTCCGACGGGGGCCCCGAGTACCGGCACCAGGGTCATCTACGTCCACGGCAACGCGACGCAGACGAATGAGGTCATCTACGGGCCGGTCGGCGAATACCCGTCGAACTGGCCGCAGGCGAGCTCGTGCTGGACCAGCTTCGACCCGTCCAGCCCCGGCGGGCGTGCGATGAACCATTACTACGAGAACTGCGGCTCCTACGTCACCACCGTGTGCCCGGCGGTGCGCATCAACGGCGTCGGCCCGCTGTACGTGTTCATCGACCACGCCGTCTACCTGCACGCCAAGCCGACGGTCGACTACGGCGTCGACTGGCACTACGAACAAACCACCAAGAACGGCTGGTACACCACCGTCACCTGCTAGAGGTGAGGGCTGGGGGGAAACGCAGGACGTTGTCGGGCAGCTGAGCCCGCATCCGCTGCACGGGCGGGAGCGCGCGGCGATCGGCTCGGCGGCTGCGGCGATCCCGCTTCGTCGGGGCGGGCGGCAGGAGGCGGCCCGCTCTCCGGGCGTGGCGGCGACGACCTCCTCGCAGCTCCGGCTCCGAGCCCGCCTTCCCGCCGGTCGAACCCCGGGCACGGCCGACACGGACGCGACGAGGTGGATCCGGCCTCAGGGGCCGAAGGCCCGGGGTGCCCACTGGTCGAGGTAGTCGGCGATCGGCCGCAGCTCGGTGATGAGGAGCCGTTGCTGCGCCGCCACCCACGGCTCGGCGAGGACGGTGGCGATCGCGCCGGGGAAGGTGGAAAAGCGTGCGCAGGCCAGGGCGGAAGCCCGCAGCTGCGGACCGGGCAGGTGCAAGAGCCCGGTGCGCAGGATGTTCTGGAGCCACGGCTGCTGCTCCGGCCGGTACGGCGGAAGTGTCCGGAAGCGGTGGGTGACGACGGCCCCGGGGATGCCGAGCGAGGGACGCCCCGCCCGCCACCACCGCAGTGCCAGCTCCACGTCCTCCAGCCCGAATCCGCTGAAGGCCGCGAAGCCTCCTTCCATGAGGAAGCGGTCCCGGACGACCGCCAGGCAGCCGCCGGGGAGGAGACCGACCTCGATGGGTCCGGGCCCGGCCACCGGGCGCCAGCGGTAGGTCAGCAGGGCGTCCACGAGTTCGGCCCCGCAGCCCACGAACCGGCTGTCGGAGGCGTCCCGCACCGCGGGTCCGACCAGCGCGTCCGGCGTGCGCTCGAGCGCGGCCACGAGCGGTGTCAGCCACCGGTCGTCCACCGCGCAGTGGGCGTCGAGGAAGACGAGGACCGGTTGGTCCGCAGCCCGCGCGCCGCGGTTGCGGGCCGCGGCCACGCCGACATGGTCCCCGCGCAGCGTCCGCACCCACGACGGCCAGTCCCGCTCGCAGCCGCCGTCCGTGCTGCCGTCGTCGACGAGGACGAGTTGCCGCGGCCGCACGCACGCGCTCGCCACCGACCGGATGGTCTCGGTGACGCGGTCACCCTCCTGGTAGGCGCAGACGACGACGGAAACGGGCACCGAGGAGCGCATGCCGGCGTCACCGATGCGGTGGAACGGCGGGTTGCGGACCGGCGGCGGCAAGCTCCGGCGGCAGGTCGCCGACCACCGAGGCGGGCGTCCGGGCCCGGCTCCAGAAGCTTCGGCACTCCGGCAGCAGACGGCCGTGCCGGGCGGTGTCCACCCAGGTGTACCGCTCCGGTTCCCGGGTCAGGGCGAACCCGCGCAGCAGCGCGAACTCGCAGAACCTGCCGAACCCGGCGGCGTGCGCGTAGTCGCTGATCGACTGGCCGTGTGCGTCCCGGCAGTGGGCACGGAGCCCGGCGTACACGTGCCGGGGGACGACCAGGGGCGGCGGCTCGGTCACGTCCGGCCGCACCGGTTCACCGAAGAATGCGGCCGGGCACCGCCGCCAGCCGTCCGACTCCGGCCGGGCACCGCCCGAGTCGAAGGCCATCCGTGGCCGGCCGCAGTCGAACAGACGGTCCGTCAGCTCGCACGGCGCCGTGAACACCTGGTCCGAGTCCAGGTGCAGGATCATGTCCGCGTCCGTGTAGCGGTCCGCGTTGAGCTTGGTGATCTGCTGGCCGAGGTAGTCGTCGGCGTAGTCGCGGCACGTGGACAGACGCACGCCCGTCGACTCGATCGCCGACGGCTCCATACGTTCCAGACTCGACCGCGGCACGACCACGACGACCTGGCGGTGGCCCGACGCGAGCAGGGCGATGGAGCGCAGCGCCAGGGCCAGCCACTGCCGGTCCCGGTGGTAGGACCGGATGAAGACGTCGATGCTCGGGGTCACTCGACGGGCTCGTCCCCGATGCCGATCGTGGGTCCCGGAGTGCCCGTGATGCCGCCGGGCGGCAACGTCATCAGGAGTTCGTCGAACCCGGGGAACACCTCGGCCCACCGCGTGTCGCCGGCCCAGTGCGGCGCGATCCCCGCCGCGAGTGCGAGGTGGAATCCCGTGAGCCGGGAGATCCGGGCCCGGTCGAGGTTGAGGGCCAACGCATCGCCGAGACGGGTGGCGTCCAGGCCGAGCTCCTTCAGCACCGCGGGCGGGCTCGCCGAATACGCCGTGAACTCGGCCCCGCCGGTCAGGATCCGGGCCTGCCGGGGCACGAAGCCGACGTCGGCGAGCTCACCGGAGACGACCGCCGACTGCTCGTTGACGAACAGGGACACCCAGTCCACGCCCGCGCCCGCCAGGTCCTCGAAGAGGAACTTCGTCATCGCCGCCGCCAGCCCCACATTGGTGGCGTCCCGCACGGAGAGGAACGCCGGGGTGAGCAGCGACTGCCCGTTGTCGCTGACCACCGCTACCGCCATGCCGCGCAGGGTCCTCGCGCCGATGCCGGACGGCGGCCACGGACGCTCTTCGAAGGCCACGGCGATCCTGGTGCGGGCCC
This sequence comes from Kitasatospora sp. NPDC057936, assembly GCF_042887525.1. Classification (NCBI taxonomy): domain Bacteria; kingdom Bacillati; phylum Actinomycetota; class Actinomycetes; order Kitasatosporales; family Streptomycetaceae; genus Kitasatospora; species Kitasatospora sp. NPDC057936. Next base: position 7,290 of record NZ_JBHVPD010000029.1, on the reverse strand, counting down.
TCACCGTGAGCGGGGCGAGGACCTCGTCGAGCAGGTGCCCGAGGCCGAGCCGTCTGAGGAAGTGGGCCAGCTCCGGCCGGTACTCGCCGAGGAGATCGGTGGTGATCCGCAGTTCCAGACGGTCGTTCAGCTCGTCGTGAAGGTTGTTCATCGCTTCTCCTCACTGGTACTGCTGTCGTCCACGTCGTAGAGCCACGCCACCGCCGAGTACCGCACGCCGGTACGCACCGGGCGCACCTCGTGCAGCACATCGGAGCGGAAGGTGACGATGGAGCCGGCTTCCAGCCGGATGTTCTCGGGCGCCACGGTGCCGTCGGGCCGCGGAACGTAGAGGACCAGCGCTCCGCCATCGAAGGAGGGGAGGCCGTCGTGCGGTGTCGCGTCGTTCAGCAGGCAGACGATCGACAGCCGTCGATGGCGGACGACGGCGGGATCCAGTGGGTCGTCGGAGCTGTCCCGGTGGGCGCGGAAGAGTCCGCGCTCGGCATAGCTGCAGAACTTCGGGCCGTCCAGTGCGGCCCGTCGCCATCCCTCGTCCTCGATCGTCTTCCGTGCCACCTCCCGCATCGCGGCGACGACGGGCTTCGACCGCTCGGGCGCCAGCAGGTGCTCCGAGCAGCTGCGCATGCTCAGGTCGACCACGTCCTCGCTGCGGCGCAGCACCGGGCCGGTGATGGCGGCGGACCGGGCCATGGCCTCGACGGCGGCGCGGCAGTCCTGCGGTGACAGCGCGTTGCGCCAGATTCTCGGCTGCGCCTCGTTGCGCTCTTCACGGCTGGGAGTACCGGTCCGCATCCTTCTCCCGCTCTCGGTTGGTCGTGCGACGGCAACGGGAAACCCGCGCGATAAGTTAACCAACAGTGATGGCATCGTCATGGAAGGTGATCGTCCGGGAGTGTGCCGTGTCTCCGTCGTCGGCTCACGCATCCCCTTCCGGGACCGGCCGGGCCCACCGCCGACAGGACGGGCCGCACGGCCGTCCGGCAGCGGCAGGTCGCCGCAGGCGTTCGGGCGACCACCGGCCCACTGCCCCCGACCGCTGTCGGAGGCGCGCGCCGAATCTCGCGGCGCCGGCGACAGCCACGACATCGACACCGCAATGCCCAGGATGCGCCAGCAGTTCATGCCACGGAGCCTTGACCCGCGCCACCGAAGCCGAACTCGCCATCGTCCCTGAGTCCTGACCGCACCCCGGCCCAGCCGATGGCCTGCGAGCGGGTGGTCGAGGCCACGGCCGTTCCCCAGAAGCCCAGCCGCCGGACCACCGGGCACAGCGCCGAGGCCGAGCGCTTCGACCAGTAGGCACGGCGCAGCGGGCCCGGTGGGCCGGACCCGGCCGGCGCCGGACGTCCGTCAGCCCGCGGCTCGGACAGGGGACGCAACGCCCGCCACCTGGGAGAAATGGCGACGCTTCGTCGACCGCAAACGGCCCGCGCCGCCCTCACCCGAACGACCCCGGCGCGGCGCTGCCCAACGCCTGGCCTACCGCTCCCGGTTCGTCGTCGTGCGCACCCCGGCCCTGGAGCAGATCACCACCAGCGTGCGGGCCCTCACGCTGCGCGGGCGTCACCAGGACGGCACCGCCCGACCGGGGCTGATCGTCATGCGCAGCCGAACGACAGTGCCCCAGACGGCGTGCGGCGACGAGGAGCCCGACGGGTACGGCGACGACGCGGCACGAGACCGACGAGCAGCAGGCAGGCGGCGCCGACGCGGCAGGGCGGCTCGGCGGCGGGCGGGTGAGGTCAGGCGCGTAGGGGGCCGCGGCCGGGCAGGCACCGCTTCCTGACGGCCGGCCGGCGGCTCGCCGTGCTCGGGCTCGTTTGCGCCGGAGATCTGAGTACCGGGCTCCGCCCCGACGGTGTCACCGGCGTCGCTGGTCGGTTCCTTGGCGTGCCGGCACGGCACGACGCTGCGGGACGCCGGCCCGGGCGCGCACGGGAACAAGGTGGGATCTCCCCGGGAATTGGCGTCCGCGCCCCCGGCGGCCGAGAATCTCGGGGATCACCCGTCACGGGCGGATCACCGCGGCGGGCGGGCAGAGGACGAAAGAGGTGCCCAGGTGGGCGAGGACCGGTTGATCACCGGCCGGTACCGGCTGCTGGAGCGGATCGGCAGCGGCGGCATGGGAACCGTGTGGCGGGCCGAGGACGAGCTGCTGGGCCGCGACGTGGCCGTGAAGGAGCTGCGGATCCGCCCGGAGCTGTCGCCCGAGGAGACCGCGACCCTGCTGGAGCGGACCCTCCGCGAGGCGCGCAGCGCCGCCCGGATCAGCCAGCGCAACGTCGTGGTGGTGCACGACGTCGTGGAGCACGAGGGGCTCCCCTGCGTGGTGATGGAGTACGTCCCCTCCCGCACCCTTGCCGCGGTCCTCGCCGAGGACGGGCCGCTACCCGCGGCGGACGCCGCCCGGATCGGGCGTGAGATCCTGGCCGGGCTTCGGGCCGCCCACGCCGCCGGCGTCGTGCACCGCGACGTCAAGCCCGGCAACGTCCTGCTCGCGCTCGACGGCCGGGTCGTGCTGACGGACTTCGGCATCGCCACCATCGCGGGCACCTCCAGCCTGACCAGGACCGGCGAACTGGTGGGATCCGTCGACTACCTGGCACCGGAGCTGGTCCGCGGCGGCACCCCGACCCCCGCCTCCGACCTGTGGGCGCTGGGCGTCACCCTGTACCAGGCCGTGGAGGGGCTGTCTCCGTTCCGCAGGGCGACCGCGATCGAGACCGTCATGGCGATCGCCGCCGACCCGCCGGAGCCGCCGCTGCGCGCCGGTCCGCTCACGCCGCTGATCGGGTCGCTGCTGGAGAAGGAACCGCTGGAGCGGCCCACGGCCGAGGTCGCGGAGCTGCTGCTCAACGACACCGCGGCGGGGTGGGCGAAGCCGGTAGACGGGACGGAGCACGGCCCGGGCCTGGCCGTCAGGAACGGTGGAGCCCCCGTTCACGCCGTGCCCGGGCCCGCAGCCGCAAGTGGCGCGCACACCGTGGCGCAGCCTCCCGGCACGCTCGTCACACCCGGGGCCCTCGCCGGGGATCAGCCGCCTGCCACGCCCGCAGCCCGCCCCGCCGTGCGGCGGACCCGCCGCCGAACCGGACTCCGCTGGACCGTCGCCGCCGCGTTGGCAACGGCCGCCGCGGCCGGCGGTGTCCTCGTCCTGGACCCCGGCCTGCGCCCCGGGAAGCACGAGGCACAGGCCGAACCGGTGCCGTCCCCGGCGACGTCGTCCCCGGCAGGCGCGGCCGGCGCGTCGTCCGTGAGCCCGGCCGGGCCGTCCCCGGCCGCGTCCTCCCCGGCCGTCCCGAGCGGCACCGGCCCGGTGGCCGTCCCCGCCGGGTCCAGCATCCGCCGGGACCCGGCCGGCTTCTCGCTGGCCGTCCCCGACGGCTGGGTGCGCGACACCGACGCCGCCGGCCGGGTCTTCTACCTCTCGCCGGACCACGCCTTCCGGATCGGCGTCCACCCCACCACCCCGAGCGGTCAGGGCATGCTGGCCGAACTCCAGAAGCAGGACGCCGCCGGCCCGCGGACCAACCCGGGCTACCGCGGCGGCAGCGTCCAGCCCACGGTCTTCCACGGCACCGCCGACGCCGCCCTGTGGCTGTGGACCTGGAACGGCTACCCGGAGGACGGATTCGGTGCCCGGCGCGTGCAGGACATCTCCTGGACCGAGCAGGGCCGCAGCTACGACTTCTGGGTCTCCGCACCGACCGGTCGCCTCGACGAGGCCAACCGCTACTTCCAGATCGTGTCGGCCACCTTCCGGATCGGCTGAGACCCGGTCACCTCTGCGGCCACCGAGCGGCGCGCGGACGCCGCAGCTCGGCGATATCGAACTCCGTCATCGACTCCACAGCCCGTTTCGCCACCGCCGCCGGGCCGGCCGGCAGTCCGGGCGGCCCGGCGGCGCCTTCCCGCCGCCGCGTCTTTTGCCGCGTCCCGGGGCGACCAGGCCGTGCGGTGCGAGATCGCCGAACGCGGCGAGGGCGTCGGCGCGCGGCGTGGTGGTCCCAGCCGTCGGAGTTGTCGGTGCCGCGCCGGTAGGGCGGGCCGGCCCGGGCGGGACGGGACGGGCGGGACGGGACGGGCGGGACGGGCGGGACGGGCTACTTCCAGACCGCTGCGAAGTGAGCGGCGTAGCCGCGCATGCCGTGGACCAGGGAGACTCCCACGACGAGTCCCGGGTTGTTGACGAACCTGGCCGACGCGACGTCCGGCTGGGACAGCACGGTGGTCGTCCCGTCGGGGTTCCAGCGCAGCGCCGTCTGGAACTCGCGGGCGGGGTCGCCGGTCCAGGAGTACCCGACGACGGTGCCGTCGTCGTTGATCGCGGTGGCGGAGCTGGAAACCGGGCCCGACGCCTTCGGCCCGAGCAGCGTCGCCGTACCGTCCGGGGCCCACTTCGTGGCGCTCCCCAGCGTGCCGACCGAGGCGGCCGTGCCCGCCACCGTGCCCGAGCCGTTGACCGCCGTCACCCAGCCGAAGTCGGCCACCTGCGTGATGGAACCGTCGGCGTGCCAGATCAGGCCGAGCGTGGCCGCGGGGTTGGGCCCGCCGAAGCCGATCACGACACCGGCATCGTTGATCCCGACGGCCCCGCTGTCGGCCCAGCCCGTCGGGGAGTTCAGGGCGGTGGGGGTCCCGTCCGGGCTCCAGAGCACCGCGTGCCGCGGGCCCACGCTGTCGGCGCCCTGGGAGTACCCGACGGCCACGCCCGAGCCGTTGATCCCGGACACGACGGTACGGACGTCGTCGCCCAGCGGCTCCAGCTCGACCGCCGTCCCGTCCGGAGCCCAGGCCACGGCGTGCTGCTGTTCGGCGTCCGCCCAGGAGGAACCGATCACCACGCCGGTGCTGCTGACCGCGGCGGCCCGGGCGTTGGTGTCACCGGGCAGCGGATCCAGGGCGGTGGCCGTGCCGTCGGGGGCCCAGGTCACCGCGTGCGTCCCGGACTGCCGGCGGGAGAACCCGACCACGGTGCCCGCGTCGTTGACACCGAAGGCCTGGTCCTCGGTGTCACCCTCCAGTGGGGCGAGCACGGTGGGCGTGAGGTCCGCGTTCCACCGAATGGCGCGGCGCGCCGAGTTGGTGCCTTCTCCGTACAGCCACCCGACGACGACACCGTTGTTGTTGACCCCGGTGGGCTCGCTGAACTGCGTGCCGGCCGGGGTCGCCAGCACCAGGGGCGCCGGGGCCGCCGGAGCGGTGTCGGCCACCGCCGCCGGGGCCGCCGAGGCCGCAGGGCCGACGGCCAGGACCACGACGGTGGCGGCGACGGCGGTGGCGAAAGGGGTCGATCGCGAGGTGCGCTTGCTCATGATGGGCAGCTCCTGTCTCAATCGGCATCACGGAGACACCGTCAAGGTGACCGCGTGTCAACTATCCGTCCTCGGACCGAACATCAGTCTCAGGCATCGCGGGCACACCCCGCAGCCCGATCGCCGATCTGCCCACGGCCGGCCGATCCGCTGCCGGGGCGACGGCAGCGCCCGAGGGTGGCGGTCCCTGCGGGCATAGCCGCTGCCATGCCGGCGTTTCACCTGGCGCGCCCGCCTCACACCGTGGGGGTGACGCGTTGTCGGACGAAACCGTGCGGAGGACGCCATGGCCTACTACGCCGTCGAATACACCTTCACTCCCGATCGCCGCCACCTTCGGGTACGGCCCCCGCACCGCGAGTACCTGGCCGACCTGGCCGAGCGGGGCAGCATCGCATTGTGCGGACCGCTGGCAAGCGACACCGGCGGGCTGCTGATCTTCCGCGCCGGGAGCGAGGCGGAGGTGCGGGAACTGGTGGACGGCGACCCGTACATGCGGGAGGGCGTGATCGACGGCGTCCGCGTCGAGGAGTGGAACCCGGTGATCGGCTCGCTGATCGGACACCTCGACGGGTGACCGCGGCGGCCCCGACCCGCGACGATGCGACTACGATCAACTGGTAATCCCATCGCAGGTTTGGATGACATGACTGACCCTCAGCTGGCTGATCTCCTGGCCCATGTACGCGAGCACTCGCCCTTCTACCGCGACCTCTACGCCGGACTGCCCGGCGACGTCGCCGACCTGTCAGCGCTGCCGCTGATCGACCACACCGCCTACTGGGGCGCCCACGGCATCGAGCGCAGCGATCTGCTCACCGGGCCGCACCAGGACGGCATCGTCTTCAAGACCGGCGGCACCACCGGCGCACCGCGCGTCTCGGTCTACACCCGCGACGAGTGGCGTGCGATGGCCCGGCGCTTCGGCGGCGGGCTGCCCGCCGCCGGGGTGCGCGCGGGCGACCGGGTGGCCAATCTGTTCTACGCCGGGGAGCTGTACTCCAGCTTCGTCTTCACCCTCAACGCCTTCCAGGAGGCGCCGGTCCCGGTGGTGCAGCTGCCGATCGGCGGTGCGGCGCCGCTGGACTTCACCATCGAGGCCCTGCGCGACTTCCGCGCCACGGTGATCTCCGCGCCGCCGACCTCGCTGTGCCGGCTGGCCCGCCAGGTGGCCGAGACCGTGGGGACGCTGCCGCAGGTCCGGCTGGCGCTGTTCGCCGGAGAGGCCTTCTACGGCGACCAGTTGGCGCTCATGGCCGCCGCCTTCCCGAACGCGCGGGTCCGCTCGATCGGCTACGCCAGCGTGGACGCGGGTATCCTCGCCGGGCCGGTGGCGGACGAGCCGGACACCCGGGTGCACGAGGTGTTCGGCACCGACAAGGTGATCGAGCTGCTCGACCCCGAGAGCGGCGAGCCGATCACCGAGGAGGGCCGTGCGGGCCGGGTCATCGCCACCGACCTGGTGCGTCGCCTGATGCCGGTGATCCGCTACCCGGTCGGCGACATCGCCGAGTGGGTCGACTACCCGCGACGCCGCTTCCGGCTGCTCGGCCGTTCCGAGGAGGGTGCCCGGGTCGGCGTGGTCACCGTCTACCTGGAGGACCTGCGCGCCATGGCCGCCCGGGCCGACCGCCAGGGTGCGGTCGGCGACCTGCAGGTCGTGCTCCGCCGCCGCGAGGCCAAGGACGAACTGCTCCTGCGGGTGGCCGGCCCGGCCCGGTCGGCCGACTTCGAGCGGGAGCTGCTCGCCGTGCTGGACGAAGCCCGGCCGATGTTCGGCGCGGAAGTGCGGAAGGGGAACATCCACCCGCTCGCCTTCGAGTGGGTCGGCCCGGACGGACTGGACATCAACCCGCGCACGGGCAAACTGATCCGTCTCGTCGACCAGCGCGCGAACTGACGTCCGGGCCCGCGGCGGACCGGCAGGAACGCGGGGAACCGCGCGACCGGCCATGCGGCATCCCAAGCCGCA